>NZ_SFBO01000179.1:0-16594 GCF_007095705.1 Microcystis sp. Msp_OC_L_20101000_S702 | reverse complement strand
CTGTTTGTAAATGTCTTAACCCTTGTTGTAAAGGTACACAGCTTACTTCATTGAGAAAGTTTAATTCTTCTTGTTTTTTCCAATCGGTTAGCATTGAAGAAGTTTGAGCGTAGCCTACTCTTTCTTGCTTTTCGTACCATGCTTGTGTTCTGACATGGAGAGCTTTATTGTAAACCAATCTTACACAGCCCAAAGTGCGCCGCAATAGCGACTCTTGTTCGGGTGTGGGGTAAAATCGGTAAGAATAGGCTTTTTCCATATCTCACATTTTAGCATATATTTCGTAAACGATGCTCATATTTAACAGTAAAGCCGTCGTAGAACGATGGGGTTTCAGACCCAAATTTTCGATGACACTTTTATTATAGTTATTATTCTACATCGGCCATATTTAAGATTTTGTCCCAGTGGTTGAGGCTTCTAGCCTGATTTCTGAAAGATGCTGCTATAGGTATGATCGAGTTAAACCTTAGCCCAGGATTCTACCATGGAGATCGAACGTCTTAACGCCCTTTCCGATAATTATATTTTCCTCCTCTACGATCGAGCGCAAAAAATCGCGGCCGTGGTGGATCCGGCGGAACCTGAACCGGTTTTCAGGCGATTAGAGGCTTTACAGGTGGATTTAGTCGCTATTTTCAATACCCATCACCACGGCGACCATGTGGGGGCTAATCAGGCTTTAATTAATCGTTATCCCCATCTTTGTGTTTATGGGGGAAAGGAGGATCGCGGTCGCATTCCGGGCCAGCAGCTGTTTTTAGAGGAGGGGGACCGGGTGGAATTTGCCGGTCGCCGGGCCGAGGTTTTCTTTGTCCCCGGCCACACTCGCGCTCATATTGCCTATTATTTTCCCCCGGTTAACCCCGGAGATTACGGCGAGTTATTCTGTGGTGATACCCTGTTTTCTGGGGGTTGTGGTCGTTTATTTGAGGGAACACCGGGGCAAATGGTGGCTTCTTTAACTAAATTGCGATCGCTTCCCGACCAGACCAGGGTTTGGTGCGCTCACGAATATACGTTAAATAATTTAAAGTTTGCCTTGACAGTTGACCCTAATAATGCTGCTCTGCAACAGCGTTATCGGGAAGTGGAAAAACATCGCGCTGAAGATCTTCCCACGATTCCGGCAATTTTGGGGACGGAAAAGCTGACTAATCCTTTTTTGCGCTGGGATAGTCCCGCTTTGGCCATGACCATGGATAGCAGCGAACCAGTACAAGTGTTTGCACGGCTGCGGGGGAAAAAAGATAATTTTTAGGAGTGGTTAGGGTTTGCTGAATAAGCTTGTTGGTGGGGTGTCGGGTGTGGGGTGTGGGAAAAAGTCCCTGAAATTTCCCCCCGATCACTCCCATATCTGGTACTTTTTGATTGACAAAAAGTCTAAAAGTCTTACCCAACAAGGTTTTTAGATTTATTCAGCCAGCCCTAATCAGTCTTCATCACTGATGATCGGGTAGGGAATCAGTCGTTCGTAATCTTCTAAACTGGCATCGGAGAGGCAGCAGTCAATAATTGTTTTACCCAGAGGATCGAGATCGGGTTCGAGAAATTGCCGAAGTTGGCCGGCAAAAAATTCTTTAAGAATCGTAGTCCCCCGGTCAAAGGCCTCATTTCCCACTTCTGGTTGCAGGTTGACACGGAAAAACCAGTTACCGATAGTTTGCCCCTCAACCATCATCGAGCGGAAGGTGTAACCGAGCAAGGGACAACGGGAGGGAACAACCTGTTGGCGAGAAAATTTTTCGCCACCCCGACGAGCTAGATATTCCCGTGCGATCCACTGAGGCATGAATCCCACTTCCCAAGCACCAATATACTGATTGGGACAGAGGGTGTAACGAACTTTGGGGGTGGTGAGAATTTGTTGCAAAATCAGATTAGCTTGAATCACTCGCCGTCCGGTGGCAAAGGGCCAGTAAGAGCCAACCCCTTCGGAACTCATCTCCTCCTTCTCGACGATACTGGGATTGGCATGACCGCGAGGAGCAACTAACCGCCACAACCAAGCCAAGGCGGGGGGGAGAAGATGCAGCAGCCCGATGATGCCGTAACTCGGTCTTTCCTTGGTGCAGGGAGGAGTCCGCACCCCAAAACTGCGAATATCGACGCTGACTGCCCCGTTAACTACGTTAGGGATGATATCTCTGGGAATGACCACGCGAGGATTGGGGCAGGGCTTTCCTGGCTCATCCTCGATATGTTGCCAAATCAGAGCGGTACTTTCCGGCCGTGCCTCGATATTGAGAAATAAAAGCGGATGGGGTGGATGAATGGTCAGTTCTTCTAAATAGGGATCGGTGCCGTAATGGGTGATGTGATTGAGACGCACAAACCAAGCATTTTCTGCATCCATTAAAGCCAGTTTGTCTTGATTTTTGGGCTGGCGCAGACTGGGGTGGCAGAGAGCCATGTCATCGGTTACAGGACGTAAATCGCAAGCTTTGGGTAAGATTAGGTGGCGTTCATCCCCCGTGACCAGATTTTTTCCCAATAGGAGACTCCCATCGGGGCGGCGATGAGCCGGTTCTAGCATTTCACTTTTTCCCCCACCACTTGCCCCTTCGTGCATAAAGGTGACTTTGTGATCGTAGGGGGTAATCACTTGAACGGTAGATGCGTGGGCCGTCACCCAGTTTTCCTGCTCTCCCATGGCTAACAATACGCCATAGATTCCTTTTTTAGCCGAAGGACCGGGATAAAGATTGTAGCTGAATAGCTCATGCAACCCCGGACGGCGGTTATGGACAACCACTTGCTTGCCTTGAAACACCTGATGGCGAAACGGCGGCGCCACATAGAGAACCGCCCCGGGTAAAAAGTCAGAACCGATTTCACTAGGATCGTCGATGCCTTGGAGCAGAGAAAGCCCTAAAGCGAAGAAACCGGCGTTAGCGGGGGCGACAACCACAACATCGGGGCCTTTTCCCTTGACTCCAGCTACAAAGGTAAAAAGTGCTAATTCTTGAGTTTTTAACCACGCGAAGGTCTGTTGTCTTAGTTCTTCAAACTCAAAACCAAAACGAGACTTAAAAGTCGGTTTATTAGTTGGCAACTCGTCGCCAATGACCATACAATCGGGATCGCGCCGCCGCATATACGGTTCCGTATAATTAGCACTAATGCCATTGCGAACCCGACACACTAAGGCTTCTACCACTTTACCTCGGTTGGGGATGTCATAGGCAACCTCATGATAGCCGTTTTTGGCATCTTTAACGGCTAATTCAATTAGTTGTTCGACATCCGCAGCCAGGGTGAAATTCGGGCATGATTGCAGAATATCTGTTAATTCTGACGGTAACGAGAAATCGGGAAGCGGATTAACTACCATGTTCCCTCCTCAGGATGAGGCTGTAGGTATTATTACTTAATATAGCTTCTTGTCGAGCAACTTAGATTAATCGTTGATAAAAATCAATATTAGACCCGCGGCAAAAGACCTGTCATACTAAATCCGTTGAGTATAGGCTACTGATGAAGACAGGCAATAGGCAATAGGCAAGGGGTAGGGTTGATTCATGAATCAACCCTACTAGGGGGTAGGGGGGATCAAAGGCAAAATCTATCTCTACAAGCTCAAGGGTTGCGGATCTAACTTCAAATCGGCAAGACTGACCTCACCGTGACCATTTACCGCCACCTCTAGGGGCAAATTGCCGTGATAAGCTTGGATTAACAGGGTTTTTAAGTCTTCAATCAGGGGATAACGGGGATTGGCTCCGGTACACTGATCATCGAAAGCTTGTTCGGCTAAATGGTCTAATTTGGCCATAAATTCGGCTTCACTTTCGGGAATTACCTCTTTGATACTGGCCGGAATACCGATTTCCCGTTTTAAACATTCGATCGCTAATACCAATCTTTCCACACTTTCGGTCTCGCTTTCTCCCCCCAATCCCAGAGAATGAGCGATCCTGGCATAGCGCCACTTCACGTTAGGATATTTGTACTGAGAGAAAGTCGCCTGTTTAAAGGGGGCATCGGTGGCATTATAGAGGATGACGTGGGAAATCATCAAGGCATTGGCCAGACCGTGGGGAATGTGGAAAATTGCCCCCAATTGGTGAGCCATGGAGTGACAGATGCCTAAAAAGCCATTAGCGAAGGCCATTCCTGCCATTGTCGCCGCATAATGGACTTTTTCCCGCGCTTTCGGGTCTTTAGCTCCGTTATGATAGGAACTGGGCAAGTATTTAAACAGCAGTCGGATGGCATCTTGAGCAAGAGCGTTAGTATATTCTGAGGCTAAAACCGAGACGTAGGCCTCAAGAGCGTGAGTTAAAGCGTCAATTCCGCCGTAGGCTGTTAATTTTTTCGGCATATTCAGCACTAATTCCGGATCAACGATGGCCATGCTGGGAGTTAGGGCATAATCTGCCAGAGGATACTTAATATTATTACGGCGATCGGTGACGACGGCGAAGGGAGTCACTTCCGATCCTGTTCCCGAAGTGGTGGGAATACACACCATCAGAGCTTTTTCGCCTAAAGGGGGCAATTCATAGACTCGTTTGCGGATATCCATAAAACGCATGGCCAAGCTCTCGAATTCTATCTCTGGATGCTCGTAGAGTAGCCACATGATTTTAGCGGCATCCATGGGGGAACCACCACCGATAGCGATAATTACATCGGGATTGAAGGTATTAATGACATTTAAACCCCGTTCGACGGTTTCCAGGGAAGGATCGGGTTCCACATCATAAAAGATATTAACCGTGATGCCGATTTCTTCTAAAATTTCCTGTAAAGGTGCGGTAACTCCTAGGTCGAAAAGAGGTTTATCGGTGACAATAAAGGCCCGTTTTTTGCCGGCTAATTCCCGAATAGCGATCGGTAATGACCCGTATTTAAAATATACTTTTGGTGGTACTCGGAACCAAAGCATATTTTCCCGGCGCTCGGCTACGGTTTTAATATTTAATAGGTGGGTAGGTTCGACGTTTTCGCTGATGGAATTACCGCCCCAAGTGCCACAACCGAGGGTTAAACTAGGATCGAGACGGAAGTTATAGATATCACCAATCGCACCCTGGGAGGAAGGGGTATTAATTAATACCCGGGCCGTTTGTACGTTGTCTTCAAAGCGCTTAATATGTTCCCGATTAGAGGGTGCAGTATAAAGCACGGCCGTATGACCTCGACCGGCAAATAAGACCAGTTTTTCGGCTTTTTTCACCCCATCTTCAAAGTTTTTCGCTCGGTACATGGCTAAAATTGGCGAGAGTTTTTCGTAGGAAAATGGTTCCTCTAAGCCAATATTTTCCACTTCTGCGATTATTAACCTGGTATCTTCAGGAACAGAAATTCCGGCCATGTTGGCTAATTTTTCCACCGGTTGCCCGACGATATCGGGGTTGATATGACCATCTTTTAGGAGAATCCCGATGACTTTTTCCTTTTCTGCGGGGGAAAGAAGATAGGCCCCGCGATCAATAAATTCCTGTCGAACTTCTTCATAGATGCTATCGACAACGATTACCGATTGTTCGGAGGCGCAAATCATGCCGTTATCGAAGGTTTTACTGAGAATAATCGAGGAAACAGCCATTTTTATGTGCGCGGTTTCGTCAATTAAAGCGGGGGTATTGCCGGCACCGACTCCTAGGGAAG
Source organism: Microcystis sp. Msp_OC_L_20101000_S702 (assembly GCF_007095705.1). Taxonomy (NCBI): domain Bacteria; kingdom Bacillati; phylum Cyanobacteriota; class Cyanophyceae; order Chroococcales; family Microcystaceae; genus Microcystis; species Microcystis sp. Msp_OC_L_20101000_S702. Next base: position 10,978 of record NZ_SFBO01000179.1, on the reverse strand, counting down.
GTCTTCCCGAAGAATAGGCCGCTTTTACCATACCGGGACCGCCGGTGGCAAGGATTAAATTAATGCTGGGATGTTGCATTAATGCTTGGGAAAGTTCCACCGATGGCTGATCGATCCAACCAATAATACCGGCCGGTGCGCCCGCTTTCACGGCTGCTTCTAAGACTATTTTGGCCGCCGCGATCGTGCAGTCTTTGGCTCGCGGATGGGGGGAAAAAATGATGCCGTTGCGGGTTTTCAGGGCAATTAGGGCTTTAAAAATGGCTGTGGAGGTGGGATTTGTGGTGGGTACGATCCCCGCTAAAATGCCCACGGGTTCGGCGATTTTTTGCAATCCAAAGGATTTATCTTCTTCGATAATGCCGCAGGTTTTGCTGTGTTTATATTTGTTGTAGATGATTTCTGAGGCAAAATGGTTTTTAATCACTTTATCCTCTATTACTCCCATCTCTGTCTCTTGTACGGCCATTTTAGCCAAGGGAATGCGAGCGTTGTTGGCTGCTAATGCCGCTTTTTTGAAGATAAGATCTACTTGTTCTTGGCTATAGTTGGCAAATTGTTGTTGAGCTTTTTTCACCTGTTGAATCAGTTCTTCTAGCTCTTGTCTATTGGTAACTGTCATAACAATTTTGTAGATAAAATTACGGATTTTATGCTACTATAGCCTTTTTCGCCAAGGGACTCGCCTAATCTTGGGATTTTCTTTATAGTTTCCTAAGCATTGGTATTATAGAATACTAACAATGCTAGGTAATAGGTATGGGGAAGTGGGGAGAAGGAACAAGGGAGAAGGTTTTTAGCGTGCGATTGAGAGTTGCTCATACTATTAAAAACAGATTTACTATCAATACAAATTAGCTTATACTTCCTCTAATTTATAGGATATTTTGGACGCAAGCAGTTCGATAAACTCACTGACAGCAATTCTCATTTTGAAATTAATAGACTAGAAGGTTTCAAGTTCCAGTTTCAATCCCTAATAGGGTTTAAGATTAATTGGAACAATTAAAGCTTTGTTGTCTAAGTTGGATTAAAAAAGTTTCAATCCCTAATAGGGTTTAAGATTAATTGGAACAAGATTATCAGCAAGGATTAAAGCTAGGATTATCAGTTTCAATCCCTAATAGGGTTTAAGATTAATTGGAACGTGAAACTCCACTTCCTGACGGTAATTGGTCTATTGTTTCAATCCCTAATAGGGTTTAAGATTAATTGGAACAGTCCACCTGCTTGAGTAAATTCAGGATAAGTCCGTTTCAATCCCTAATAGGGTTTAAGATTAATTGGAACACACCCCACAAAAGGATCAAAACTTTTTTCTAAGTTTCAATCCCTAATAGGGTTTAAGATTAATTGGAACGTGAAACTCCACTTCCTGACGGTAATTGGTCTATTGTTTCAATCCCTAATAGGGTTTAAGATTAATTGGAACAGTTTGCTCAAAACTTGCATTATCCATCGGGCTAAAGTTTCAATCCCTAATAGGGTTTAAGATTAATTGGAACGTGTGCATTATCGAAATATTTCTTTCGATAAAAACCGTTTCAATCCCTAATAGGGTTTAAGATTAATTGGAACAATTGATTCAAAAGCTGAACGAACGCTATGGAATCGGCAAAAGCGTGTTTCAATCCCTAATAGGGTTTAAGATTAATTGGAACCCCTGAGCAAAGCCGAAGGGTTGAGATTGGGATTTGTTTCAAAAAGCACGGGGTTTCAATCCCTAATAGGGTTTAAGATTAATTGGAACAAGGGGCAGCAGTACAGATATTCTCAACTACTTCGGTTTCAATCCCTAGTAGGGTTTAAGATTAATTGGAACGAAATGGTGTCGCAGCAATCCCTTCGCTAAAAAAAATGTTTCAATCCCTAGTAGGGTTTAAGATTAATTGGAACTCTTCTATGGCGGAGGCGCGGGAAGCGGAAAAGCAGGTTTCAATCCCTAGTAGGGTTTAAGATTAATTGGAACAATTAAATCTTCTGGTATCAATGCACCACCTTGTGTTTCAATCCCTAGTAGGGTTTAAGATTAATTGGAACGGGAAAAATGCAAATCCGCAATGTTTTCGGATTTAGTTTCAATCCCTAGTAGGGTTTAAGATTAATTGGAACACTAATTGGTTAATTACTGAGATTAGTAAAGGAAGTTTCAATCCCTAGTAGGGTTTAAGATTAATTGGAACAGGATCGACCTTATAATAATCACAGATTGCTTCCAAGTTTCAATCCCTAGTAGGGTTTAAGATTAATTGGAACATTGGTCGCCCCGATTCATCCACAGAATCTATCCGTTTCAATCCCTAGTAGGGTTTAAGATTAATTGGAACGAACTATCGATTAGGTGAGATTTTAAAATAGTGTGTTTCAATCCCTAGTAGGGTTTAAAGCACGGGGTTTCAATCCCTAATAGGGTTTAAGATTAATTGGAACAAGGGGCAGCAGTACAGATATTCTCAACTACTTCGGTTTCAATCCCTAGTAGGGTTTAAGATTAATTGGAACAATTAACCCCTAGCAACGATTATCTGATATAATTAATGTGTTTCAATCCCTAGTAGGGTTTAAGATTAATTGGAACAATTTAATGAATTTTACAATCAACTATTTACCGCGGTTTCAATCCCTAGTAGGGTTTAAGATTAATTGGAACAAAAGAATGGCAAGGTACTTTCTGCAAGTTAAAAGTTTCAATCCCTAGTAGGGTTTAAGATTAATTGGAACCCTTACGGACTACAGGGGGATTAGGGTCGTCAAAGTGTCTGTTTCAATCCCTAGTAGGGTTTAAGATTAATTGGAACGCGAAGAGAAGCAAATACTAGAGGAGTTGATCAAGTTTCAATCCCTAGTAGGGTTTAAGATTAATTGGAACAATATACTCCCCGTCGCCTAAATAGATGCCCACATGTTTCAATCCCTAGTAGGGTTTAAGATTAATTGGAACAAGGGGCATCACTTCCTTCTACTGAATCTTTAATGTTTCAATCCCTAGTAGGGTTTAAGATTAATTGGAACACTTGTTAGGTAATTTAATCGGGGGATACGAATGTTTCAATCCCTAGTAGGGTTTAAGATTAATTGGAACATGATTAACGTAATTCAAAGAAGCGGAGAAGTTCGTTTCAATCCCTAGTAGGGTTTAAGATTAATTGGAACATGTTTCAGATGGAATTGATATTGATTTTACGGAAATTGTTTCAATCCCTAGTAGGGTTTAAGATTAATTGGAACCTTGCCTCTCGATACTTTTAGCTTAGTAGCTTTTTGTTTCAATCCCTAGTAGGGTTTAAGATTAATTGGAACGGTCCTCGAAATACACAATTAGCCATAATTCAATAAAAATAAGTTTCAATCCCTAGTAGGGTTTAAGATTAATTGGAACTCTCCTTTTTCTCCTTTTTCTCCGCGAAGGCCGTCGCGTTTCAATCCCTAGTAGGGTTTAAGATTAATTGGAACATGAATTGGATAAATATGAAGCTAAGCAGCGCTATGTTTCAATCCCTAGTAGGGTTTAAGATTAATTGGAACTATCGGAATCGGACTAAATCAAGCCGCCAGGAAAAGTTTCAATCCCTAGTAGGGTTTAAGATTAATTGGAACTGTAAAGAATTAGCTATAGTTTTCATAATTTACCTTGTTTCAATCCCTAGTAGGGTTTAAGATTAATTGGAACGGTAGTTGGTTTCACGTCGCTTACGTTCGTCAGGGGTTTCAATCCCTAGTAGGGTTTAAGATTAATTGGAACAATTGGCTTAATTGCAATTACTGACCACCAACGCTGTTTCAATCCCTAGTAGGGTTTAAGATTAATTGGAACAGATTGCGACTCAATTCAAACTAAAGCCATTTTAAGTTTCAATCCCTAGTAGGGTTTAAGATTAATTGGAACCATCGGGGACTTAGTTCTTAAGCCGTTTAAGTTTAGTTTCAATCCCTAGTAGGGTTTAAGATTAATTGGAACGATATTCTCCATACGGACTGTTACTTGCAAAGACTGTTTCAATCCCTAGTAGGGTTTAAGATTAATTGGAACATGCTTGCATGATGCTCCTATTGGGGTAATACAAAAGTTTCAATCCCTAGTAGGGTTTAAGATTAATTGGAACTTGCCACGATTTCACCGGCAAGGAAACGATCGCCCGATTTTTTGTTTCAATCCCTAGTAGGGTTTAAGATTAATTGGAACGCCCCCACGACGCGCCGCGTTCAATTTTATTTGGTTTCAATCCCTAGTAGGGTTTAAGATTAATTGGAACCTGGAGTAAATTACATCTCGTCCATTCTCCACAGTTTTGTTTCAATCCCTAGTAGGGTTTAAGATTAATTGGAACCTTAATCCCGTATCGGTAGCTATGCAGAAGATTTTAGTTTCAATCCCTAGTAGGGTTTAAGATTAATTGGAACATGAAATTACTGGGTAAGTGGCTATCCTGGGCATGTTTCAATCCCTAGTAGGGTTTAAGATTAATTGGAACAGTTTTGATTTCGCTTAGTTTCTGCCCGATGTCAAAGTTTCAATCCCTAGTAGGGTTTAAGATTAATTGGAACGTGACTGCGCTTATTCGCTTCCGAACGATCCACCCAGTTTCAATCCCTAGTAGGGTTTAAGATTAATTGGAACGGGAACGTCGATGGCAGCTTTAGTAGTGGCCGATATCGGTTTCAATCCCTAGTAGGGTTTAAGATTAATTGGAACAACTTGGGACTGAATCTCTTGAATTTTCGTGTTGAACGTTTCAATCCCTAGTAGGGTTTAAGATTAATTGGAACCCGTTTTTGCTCTTTCCTTTCTTCTTTTTTGCCAGTTTCAATCCCTAGTAGGGTTTAAGATTAATTGGAACGCAGTAGCAACGCAAGTACCACCAGCTAAAGCGAAGTTTCAATCCCTAGTAGGGTTTAAGATTAATTGGAACATCGATTTTTCCTGATACCCCGCCCCAAAAGCCAGGTTTCAATCCCTAGTAGGGTTTAAGATTAATTGGAACCTGGTTTTGAAAGATTATGGACGGTTATTGGAGATGTTTCAATCCCTAGTAGGGTTTAAGATTAATTGGAACAATAAGTCTCTTCATCACAGTTTAGCTCAAACCATTCTGTTTCAATCCCTAGTAGGGTTTAAGATTAATTGGAACGAAAGCATCCATAAAAGGCACCCCTAGCCGAACAAGTTTCAATCCCTAGTAGGGTTTAAGATTAATTGGAACGTCAATAGGTAGCCGGTACTGTTTGTACTTAGGCTGTTTCAATCCCTAGTAGGGTTTAAGATTAATTGGAACCCGATAGGCTAGATCGAGATCGTCCACCCACACTTGTCCTGTTTCAATCCCTAGTAGGGTTTAAGATTAATTGGAACAATTACCGAGATATGTTGCCGCTTATGGAGTTGCTGTTTCAATCCCTAGTAGGGTTTAAGATTAATTGGAACCTGTAGATTTCTCGAAACTGATCTTATCCATAGGGCTAAAGTTTCAATCCCTAGTAGGGTTTAAGATTAATTGGAACTTTATAAAATCTAGCGCATTTGCTGGGTTAAAGCTGTTTCAATCCCTAGTAGGGTTTAAGATTAATTGGAACCAGCTACACCAACTAAAAGCCTCCTCTTTCGAGCGTTTCAATCCCTAGTAGGGTTTAAGATTAATTGGAACGCTCCTCGATCGCCTCCCGTGGCAACCGACGAATCGTTTCAATCCCTAGTAGGGTTTAAGATTAATTGGAACGAGGGGTGATTATGGCTAGTCGTGGATGGGCTAAAGTTTCAATCCCTAGTAGGGTTTAAGATTAATTGGAACAGGGAAGCGGAGGTACTGGCTTCTGCTAAGGATTGGCTGAAGTTTCAATCCCTAGTAGGGTTTAAGATTAATTGGAACTCCCCACGATAAGCGGATAAAAAAGCTATCCCGAGTTTCAATCCCTAGTAGGGTTTAAGATTAATTGGAACAACAATCTTTTGCAGAGCAGGGACTGGAAGCTTTGGGTTTCAATCCCTAGTAGGGTTTAAGATTAATTGGAACTTGGGCATCTGCAACAAGGGCAGATTTCCCCTCGTTTCAATCCCTAGTAGGGTTTAAGATTAATTGGAACAAAAGTGCCATTAAATAATGCTCCTTTTTTGGGGCTGTTTCAATCCCTAGTAGGGTTTAAGATTAATTGGAACATGACGAGTTTATTTACTGCATCCGATGCGGTCTAGAGTTTCAATCCCTAGTAGGGTTTAAGATTAATTGGAACGAGGATGCGATCGATTGCGGCTCCGGCAACTCTTGGGTCAAGTTTCAATCCCTAGTAGGGTTTAAGATTAATTGGAACCCACAACCTCGGACCGTTTGATGAGATTTTGAAAGTTTCAATCCCTAGTAGGGTTTAAGATTAATTGGAACCAAAGGAAAATAATTGATCGGCCAAGAGTCTTTCCAGTTTCAATCCCTAGTAGGGTTTAAGATTAATTGGAACTTTGATAAATAATAATGTCAGCACTAATCTCAATTTGTTTCAATCCCTAGTAGGGTTTAAGATTAATTGGAACATTAATCCCTTTAACCTCTTTAAAAGAGTATGGATTTGTTTCAATCCCTAGTAGGGTTTAAGATTAATTGGAACAAGAGGGGGATTGAGAATCTTATAGAAAATAATAGGTTTCAATCCCTAGTAGGGTTTAAGATTAATTGGAACCCTAATAGCACTTGTAAAAAAGGGCTGAAAGTGGAGTTTCAATCCCTAGTAGGGTTTAAGATTAATTGGAACTCTAGTAGCAAGCGCGGCTATATTCTCACTAATCGGGTTTCAATCCCTAGTAGGGTTTAAGATTAATTGGAACCATTAGCTTAGGAGATAGGAGATAGTAAGAATTTTGTTTCAATCCCTAGTAGGGTTTAAGATTAATTGGAACAATATATCGTAACCAGTCAAATCGATTTTGGGCTAATGTTTCAATCCCTAGTAGGGTTTAAGATTAATTGGAACTATCGATAGGCTAGATCGAGATCGTCCACCCACACTTGGCCAGTTTCAATCCCTAGTAGGGTTTAAGATTAATTGGAACCAATGAATCTTAATCTTTATTTTAAATCAAGCTATGTTTCAATCCCTAGTAGGGTTTAAGATTAATTGGAACAATCAATCGCAGGTTTAACGGGCTTATCCCAAATCGGTTTCAATCCCTAGTAGGGTTTAAGATTAATTGGAACATGAGTATACTTCCGATAGCGGTGTACTGTACGGGTTTCAATCCCTAGTAGGGTTTAAGATTAATTGGAACTCGATGCTGGACTGCATCATCATCGTTCGGGTGTAGCGAGTTTCAATCCCTAGTAGGGTTTAAGATTAATTGGAACTCTTTCTAAATCGCCCAAACCTTACTAGCTTTACGTTTCAATCCCTAGTAGGGTTTAAGATTAATTGGAACTCGCTCACCGATTTTATATTCTTGCCCGCTAGTCAAGTTTCAATCCCTAGTAGGGTTTAAGATTAATTGGAACTTGATTATAGAATCCATTAAACTGAATATCGGCTGTTTCAATCCCTAGTAGGGTTTAAGATTAATTGGAACTTTCCGGGTAATTCGCGATGATCAGCGATTACAGTTGTTTCAATCCCTAGTAGGGTTTAAGATTAATTGGAACATGATCTGCTTTAAGTCGGTCAAAAGCATCAGCAGCCCGTTTCAATCCCTAGTAGGGTTTAAGATTAATTGGAACCGCCCAGTGGTAAAAGCTATACGCTATGGGATTTTCAAGGTTCGTATGCGCCGCACCCGCAATAAACCAATCATACAGCAAGTGACCCAGTTCTTCAAGACCCCGCAAAACCTTACGGGATAAGGTGCGCCTCACGTTGGAAAGGAAAATCATCTCGAATCTATATTGCATAAGCTTTCCAGCCACCACATAATAGTTAAGGATTTTTACAGCTACCCGGAAGCGCAACCGAGCTAAACAAAAAAAATCGTATTATCCCGGGGTAACTCACCACCGATACGTTCCACTTTACCCCGACAACAGGCGCAGAGAAAATAAAAGCGGATGCTATCGGTATCGGGTTTGATCAACTTACTCAAGCGCCCGCGCAGCTTAGCGTACTGGGTATCGGTTAGATCGCACTCAAAAACACTATACTGCACCCGTTGGCCGTAGGACTTTAACGTATTGTGAATTTTGGTTCGTCGCTTATCGTCGGAAATATCGTAACTGACAACAAAATACATGACCGCCTCTACCTACTTTAAAATCAAGGGTGGATACTTATCCGTCTCGTCCATGAGATATTTCGCCATTAGTCGGGCCTGAATCTCGAAAGCTTCTTGATAAGTACACTGTTTACCCATTACTGGATGTTTAAACTTCGATTGTTTCTTCTGTTCGTACAAGCGCAGGAAAATCTGTAAACCTTCTCTCGTCAAGGAAACCGCACCGCTTAAGGGTTCGGTGGTGAAATGTTCGGGGGTAAGATAAGGATGATTGACCCCATTGAGAACCACGGCATCAACGACGATCGCTCTAAATTCTTCCATCAGATCCAGTGCCAGCGAGGGGCGACCGTAGCGTTGATAGTGAAGATAACCGAGATAGGGGTCAAAACCGACCAAATTGATCGCACTCTGCACGTCATGGCGCAATAACGCATAACCCAGACTCAAAAGAGAATTGACCGGATCTCGCGGGGGGCGACGGTTACGGGAGGCAAAGGTAAAAGTATCGCCGAGAATTAGGGAATCAAAACAACTGAAATAGGCTGCGCTTCCGGCTCCTTCTAAACCCCGGAGAGAATCGATCGCCGAGGTTGTTGCGATCGAGCCGATCGCTGCTTCCAAACAAGCGATCGCAGTTTGTAAATCCAACTCTTTTCGATCGCGTTGACGACGGAGTAGAATGTTGCGGTAATTCTTCAGCTTGCCGCGGACGAATCCCCGCACTAAATGAATGGCTTTCGGAGAATCGCCCGCGGCCTGCCATTGCGCTCGACGAACGAAAATATTTTTGGTCATCTCCGGTTCCAATCTACCGAGATAGCGTCCGGTGGATGTGACGAAACTGAGCGGAATATGACGTTCCAACAATTCGATCACCAATGCGGGAGAAACTGAACCCCGTCCGAAAATCACCACTCCTTCCACGTTCAATAGAGGTACATCGAGTATCGTTTCCTTGGATGCTTTGACCGTTAAACGCTCGTCATTTTTGCCGAGAAATGCGTCTTCTCTTGTCACATATACCGTTCCCATATTTTTTATTCTTCCTCTCGATATCGTTGGACTTTTTCGGTTAATCGGGGCAAACAGCGATCGAACAAACTGCATCCCTTGCAGCGGGGTGAATAGACCGCCGGGGGCATTTTTCCCGTCTGGATCAGGGTTTCAACTGCTCGGATCGTAGCGATCGCCCGTTGCCGTAGAGCAAGATCGATCGCCACCGGTTGACGCTGGTGAGAACTGGCATAGTAGATATAGCCAGTATCTAGCCTTTTTCCCGTCATTTCTTCCAAACACAGAGCTTGAGCGCACACCTGCAACTCGTCGTTATCCCATTCGCCTTTACTGCCCCGTTTGTATTCCACGGGGATAAATTCGCCATCCTGGGACTCGATCAGATCGGCTTTACCGATGAGACGGTAATTGTCTGATTTAAGCCAGATCGCCCGAATTTGCCATATTTCCTCGCGGTTTGCCGCCCCGACGGTGTGAACTCGCTCGTGTAAATTTGTTCCCTCGATCGTATAGCTATTATCGAGAAATTCCCCGGCGACGAACATTCTCCAACAACGGTGGGGACAGTAGGCGTAATGGTTGAGAGCGGCGATCGGTATGTAGTCGGATTCATCCATAGCTATCTTTTCTCCTTAGCAATTCTGCGAGTCATCCCCATTCCCATGGTGGTTTTCCGTCCCACTCCCGCATAGAGGGCAAAATCCGCTAGTACATTAATCGCTTTAATCTTTGCGGGTTCCACCTCTCCCAAAAGACGATAGTGAATCTCACCCACACAACCGAACGACTGGTTTTTATAGGCTTCGTCGGCTAATTTCGTTTGAATATCGAAGAAACTAGGGAAAATCGACTCTAGGGCAATAGAATCGAAGGGGATAGCGCTATAGCGATTCCAACGATTGAGAAGGCTATTAAACACCAGTTCCCGCGTCGGTAAGGCACTATCGAATTTTCCCTGCCGGAAGGTGACGGGGGTGGCGAAAAGGAAATCAAATTCCCGATTCGCTGCCGAGGCGTTTTCATACAGGTATTGATAAGTACAAGAGTTCGCCCAGGGTTGAACCGATTGCGGGGTGGCGAGGACGCTAGTGATAACCAGATCGGCGGAACCGAGATGCCAGGGGTGTTTTGGATTGAGATTCAACCAGAGGGAGGTTAATTTACCGAATAATCGGTCATCGAGCAGAGAAATCCGCCACCAGCAGGGAGTTTCGGGGGCGATTGGCCGTTCGTGTCGCCACTGCGGGGAATTTATCGTTTTTCCCCCGGATTGCATCTGTAGTGGCGATAAGGTAAAAGCTTTATCTGCCTCGGCTGTGTGTAGAATTTTCCCTAATTCCTGATCGACACTACTGACAAGGGTAAGGAATAGCGCGTGAAGGTGTCGTCCGGTGAGAAAATTCGGATAGATCGGCGATCGGGGTGTGAGATTGAGAACGAGACTGTAGGGCATTAACTTAATCGGGCCTTGGCAAAAATTTGTCTGGGAGTTAGGGTTAAATCGGGGAGGAGAATATCGCTAATCTCGTCATCGCCTTTTTTAATCGCCGGGGGTGCGTCGGGATAGAAAATCGTGATCTGCTTGGCCCGGGGATCGACGATCCAGACGCGACTGACTCCCGCTTTTAGGTAGTCCACGGCTTTTTCGCTCAGGCTGCTGAAGGATTGTTCCGGAGAGATAATTTCGATGACTAATTCCGGGGGAACGGGACAAGCTTCATCGGTGAGGGGAATATCTCCTAACCTTTCCGGGGAAATGTAGAGAAGATCGGGAACGGGACA
>NZ_SFBO01000178.1:0-38511 GCF_007095705.1 Microcystis sp. Msp_OC_L_20101000_S702 | reverse complement strand
AATAAAACGGAGAGGCTATGGCTTTAGAAACTTTCGGAATTTTTGGGTTAGAAGTATGTTGTCTTGGCATCTTGTCTGTTGATTTAGCATAAAGGGTAACGAAGAGCCCTTTTGGGCGAACGCAGTTCGCCCCTACATTGTGGACAAAATCCGTTACTGTAGGGGCGCAAAGCTTGCGCCCTCCGATCGATTGGGATATTATTCCCATCGTAATTTAAATTGCTTGTTGAGACGAGGCAAAAGGCAAGAGGCAAAAGGCAACAGTAAAGGGATTGGGGGAGGTTCGGCTAATCTAAGAATAAGCGGTTTAAATGCGTCTTAGCTTAACTGTTTACTGTTTACTGAAAAGCCCTCATTGCCACTTCCCCACTTCCCCACTTCCCCACTTCCCCACTTCCCAATTCATAATTTATAATTCATAATTCACAATTCCCACACCCCACTTCCCCACTTCCCCACTTCCCAATTCATAATTCATAATTTATAATTCATAATTCATAATTCCCACTCCCCCTCTCCTAACAATCGACTGCTAAGATCGAACAGAGCGATCGATCTCTCGCTCCCACGATACCTGATAAAACTATCTATGATCATTAAAAATAACCCCCATTATCGGGCTGTAATCGGCTTTTGGGTGGCTTTCCTTGTGTTTTGGAGTTTTGGGAGTTTCTCACCCCTTCTTGCCCAAGCGAAAGAGCAACCAGCCGATGTACAATCGATTACCCCCTACCTTAAGCAATTTCAACAAAAAATTACCGAATTTCGCCTCGACAACGGACTAAAATTCATTATCCTAGAAAATCGCGATGCCCCGGTTATTTCCTTTGTCACCTACGCGGATGTGGGAGGTGCCGATGAACCGGACGGTAAAACAGGAGTTGCCCACTTTTTGGAACATTTAGCCTTTAAAGGCACAAAAACCATCGGTACTACCGATTATCTTAGCGAGAAAAAAGTCCTCGATCGCCTTGAAGCTATAGACAAAGAACTGCAAGCGGCCAAAAAAGCGGGTAAAAGCGCAGAAGTGGCTAAATTAACGGAAGAATTTCAAAAAACTAAGGCAGAGTCCGAGAAATTCGTCCAACGCAACGAATACGGGCAAATCGTCGAAACTCAGGGAGGAGTCGGTTTAAATGCCACCACTTCCAGCGATGCAACTAGCTATTTTTACAGTTTCCCGTCGAATAAATTGGAATTGTGGATGTCTTTGGAATCGGAACGATTTTTAGAACCGGTGTTCCAACGGGAATTTTACAAAGAAAAAGACGTAATTCTGGAAGAAAGACGGATGCGGACAGATAATAGCCCCTTGGGTCTATTAATCGAAGCTTTTCTCGATCAAGCTTATACTGTCCATCCCTACAAACGTCCCGTTATCGGCTACGATCGAGATATTCGCAATCTGGAACCCTCAGATATCCAAAACTTTTTCGATAAATTTTATCCTGCCAGTAATTTAACCATAGCTATCGCCGGGGATGTAGACCCAGAACAGGTCAAACAGTTAGCTAAGGTTTATTTTGGTCGTTTTCCCGCTAAACCGAAACCCCCACAGGTGACGGTAGTGGAACCGAACCAAACCAAAACAAAGGAAATTACCCTAAAATTAGCCTCGCAGCCTTGGTATTTAGAAGGATACCATCGTCCCGCCCTCAATCATCCCGATCATGCGGTTTACGAGGTTATTGCCACTTTAATGAGTGAAGGAAGAACCTCGCGACTGTATAAAGCTTTAGTGGAGGACAAACAACTTGCCCTCGCTGCCCAGGGATTTAACGGTTTTCCGGGGGATAAATACCCGAATTTGCTCTTATTCTATGCTCTGAGCGCTCCTAATGTCAGCCTAGAGGAAGTAGCGCAGGGTTTGAATTTGGAATTGGAAAGATTGAAAAATGAACCGGTTTCGGAACAGGAATTAGAACGGGTTAAAAATCAACTACGGGCAGCCCTATTAAGAGGTCTTGATTCTAACATGGGCATGGCGCGATCCTTGATTGAATACGAGGTAAAAACCGGCGATTGGCGTAATTTATTCGCCCAATTAGATGCTTATAATGCTGTCACGGCAGCCGATATTCAACGGGTGGCTAAAGAGACTTTTACCCCGGAAAATCGTACTATTGGCCGAATTTTACCGAAATAGAGAGATGGGGAGATAGGCGATTTTTCAGTGAGCGGTATTAAGTGAGCATGATTAAATGGCAGTTTTCTCCTGTCTTTTCACTGATTACTGTTTACCGATCCTTGAAAAAACCTACCTTCTCTCCTCCCCAGTGCCGTCTTAACAAGTAATTTAGATACCAGTTCATCACCCACTGCAGGATCGCAGAATCCAACCCAGTAAGACTCCAATACCACCAAAGCGGACAATTTGCCAAAAAACTTCCCCCAGCAGTCCGCGACGGATTCCTTCCCAGAATAGGCGCTTTAATTCCCCTTCTTTAAGTAAATTGCTTTCTAAAATTACCTCTAATTCTTGAATCTGTTCGCGAATTTGTACTAATTCCTTTTCTAGTTCAGGTAGGGGATTTTCGCGCCATTGGGGTTCTATTTGGCTAAATTGTGCTTCTAGGTCTTTTTTTTGCTGTTCTGCTTCATTGATCTGTCGATAACGGTCTTTTAGTGATGCGATCGCCGCTTCGACTTCTTCAATCGCTTCGGTAAATTCTGCCGATTCATCGTTAGGGTAGGGGTTTTCTTCTAAGGACATGGACTCGATCCGATTGCCTGCGTCTAAACTATAGTTATAGACGATTTTACGGTTTTACGAAACCTTTTGATTATGATTCCATCCCCTGTCTCTTCCTCCTCTCAGACTGTTGATGATCTATCTACCCTGGAATTGGCGCGGATTTTGGCGGAACGTTTGGCAATCGCACCGATTGACTGGCATCGTCTGAAGGCCAATCGTAATGCTCGGGCTGCTGAACAATTGGGGACGGCTTTGGTGTTTTTATTAGATAATCAGCCAGAAGAAGCACTTCCTCGGCTACAACAGGCTACAGGCTGGCTCGATCGCTCGATTTCTGCTCCTCCCTGTCCTTCTCACGGTCATGGTCATTAATTCAACCAGCGTTCCTGTTTAATTTGTTTAGAAAGTTTCAGTTGGGTTCCTGTTTGATTCCAGTGAACTTGGTCGAAGATTTGATATAACATACACAGTCCTCGGCCATTTTCCGCTTCTTCAGGGGGAAAATTGGGGCAATCGCAACTACAGCCATGATGGTGACAACCTGGCGTAAATCCACAACCTTCGTCGGTAATTACCCAAGAATACTCGTCTTTACTGCTGGAAAATTGAACAACCACGGTTTTGCTGGGATCGAGATGATTGCCGTGTTTAGCGGCATTAACTAAAGCTTCCTGCAATCCTAATCTAATTTCTGGTTCTAATTCTTCGGGAATACTAGCGGTCAATAAATCTAAAATCGGACAAAGATACAAGGTGGAAGCGAAACTCATGGTGTTCCAGCTTCGTTTGCTTGTTGGCAGTGAAATAGCAATCACGCGCTTTACCTCTAGCTTTTATTCAATGACTGTTCTCTTGCAGAAAGATTAAGGTCTCTTAACCGTCGATCTAGATGATTGCCATACCTAATGAGTCATATTTTGTCCCTTTTCTGTCTCTGAGATTGATTAGATATTTTTATGATTGATCTACACACCAATCGAGAATCAAGGCAGCTTTGAGCGAGTAGTTAATCAAAAAAGTAGTTAACTGGAACGGGGCTTAATATGCTATTATCCTTACCCATTGACTTTTCGACCATAAACGGCTAAAGGGTCGGGTTTTTCCCCTTATTTCATCCTACCATATTTGTGTTTTTTTGTCTAAGAAAAGCAGCGCATTCGACGTGGGGAGTTTGGGGAAAGAAATCGGCGGTTTGCACTTCTAGCAGTTGATAATCGCCTGTTTGACAGAGATATTGCAAGTCTCTGGCTAAAGTTGCACTTTGACAACTGATATAAACAATGCGTTGACTTTGCAGCTGTAACAGGCTATCAAGGACAGAGCGATCGCAACCTTTGCGGGGCGGATCGAGTAGAATAATGTCGGGTTTAACTGTCAGTTGCGGTAAAGTTTTTTCTACAGCCCCTAAAATAAAGGTTGTGTTGGTAATATTATTTAATTGGGCGTTAATCTTGGCTCGATCGACGGAAAAGCTATAGGATTCTAGTCCAATCACCTCTTTAACCCGTTTAGCGAGGGGTAAAGTAAAAGTACCGATACCACAGTAAGCATCAATAAGAATTTCTTCACCTTTAAGCTCTAATTTCTGGCAAATAAGCGCCAATAAAGCTTCAGCAGCCTCTGTATTAATCTGAAAAAAGGTATCGGCAGCCAATTGATAGGTTAATCCGGCGAACTTTTCGTTAATATAGTCCCTTCCCGCAATAGTTGTGGTCTGAGTGCCAAAAATAGCATTACCTCGATCGGGGTTATAATTCAGGGTTACACCGACTAAATTGCCGTATTTTGCCAGCCATTGCCGCGCTTGGGTCTCAATTCCCTGTAAATTATTATCGGTACTAATCAGGGTTAATAAAATTTCTCCCGTGTGGCGGCCAATTCTTAGGGATAAATGGCGTAATTGTCCTTGATGGGTCTTTTCATCATAAATTGACCAGCCTTGCTCCTGAATATCCTGTTTTATCTCTGCTAGAAACGGATTTAAAGCCTGATCTTGAATCGGACATTGATTGAGATTAATCAGATGATGGCTGCCGCGACGATAATAACCTGCTTGCACATTGCCGGTGGGGGAAAATCCGAGGGGATAGGTAGCTTTATTGCGATAAGCGAGGGGAGAATTACCAGTGAGGGGAGGATAAACCAAAGGATCGGTAAAACCGCCAATTCTGGTTAATACCTCTTGTACTTGCTCTTTTTTGACCTGCAGCTGAAATTGATCCTCGATGTGTTGCCATTGACAGCCACCACATTTATCGGCAACGATGCAGCGGGGACGGATACGATGGGGAGATGCTTGTAGAATAGTTTGTAGTTTGCCGATCGCATGACTTTTTTTGATATAGGTGATGCGAGTTTGAATGCGATCGCCAATAACCGTATCTGGTACAAAAATCACCTGTCCTCGGTATTTTCCCACACCTTCGCCCGTATGGTTGAGGTCGGTAATCTCGATCTCGATTAAATCACCTTGTTGCATAGTTAGGGAAACCAGTTTTCATCCAGGGTTTCTTCTCAGTAAAAATAACCCAACTCTATTCTACAATCAAAAATCAATTTTTCTAAAATCCTAGATCAGCTTTGGCAATTTTGGCCGCCGCCAAAACTTCCTCATCGGGTAATTCTCGCCAGTCGGTCGCACCTATTTCAGTATAGAATTTTTGATCGTAGGCGCGAGTACGAATTACTACCGGCATAGGGACCGCATGACCTAAAACTAAAGCCTGTTGTTTTGAGTCTAATTTCGCTAAAACAGATCGCAAACTTCCCCCTCCAGAAACCCCAGTAAATATGGCTTCGATGTCCTTTTCATCGTTTAATAAACAGGTGATTCTCGTCCCTACCTGAGACATAACTTCGTTATCAATTCCTGAAGGTCTTTGATCGACAATTAAGAGAGTAACAAAGTATTTTCGCATCTCCCTGGCGATGGTTCCAAAGATAGTTTGATGTACCACAGCAGAATCAAGAAATCGATGAGCTTCTTCAATGGTAATCACTAACTGTTGCGGCCGATCAACGGGGTTTTTAGTTTGTAAAAAATATTCAGCTTTTTTAACATAATTAGCATGAATCCGACGGGTGATCATATTGGTGGCTAACATATAGGAAAGCATATTACTTTGGGAGCCAAATTCAATGACAACGTGCTTACCCGCATCTAAAGCTTGCAACACCTGATCGATATAATTGTGAGGACAAACACTTCTTAAATATTTCAAACTATCTAGACGCATTAATTTTCTCTGGAGGGACATAATTGATCCCGCATGGCCTTGTTTTTCCGTACAGAAGATTTTAATATCCTCGTTACTCATATTCAATAACTGAGTAATCCAAGATTCTCCATACTCGTTATAGAGAATATTGGCATTATCTAAACTAGCTTCCGAGATGCCTAATTCCCGACCGATTAAACGAATATCTTCGATTTCAATTTGATTATAACTTAAGAATAATTCCTGCGCTCCTCGTACTCCCCGGCGTTTGGTAGAATCGGGATCGAGGGTATAAATTTCTACCTGTCCAGGGAATAATTGACATAATCCTTTCACCGTAGAAACCTCCTTCCCCTCTTTCATCGCTTCCCAACCGTATTCCGAGTGCATATCAAACATGAGGTTAACCCCTGCTTGTTTGCGAATAATGCCCGAAATTAGTAATCTAGTTAAAAAGGATTTTCCCGTCCCAGATTTGCCAAAAACACCGTTACTACGTTCCACAAAGCGATCGAGATTAATACATATTGGCACGTCCATGTCAAGGGGTTGACCAATAGCAAAATTCTTTCTGGTGGGATCATCTTCCCAACCGAAAACCATGCGAAAATCCTGCTCACAAGCTTCATAAACTTGGCTAAAATGCGCGGGAATAGTTTTAACTGGCAGTAATTCTAAATCGGCGCTAGTTTGGGGTTGAAAAGAGCCTAAGGAAGTGTCGGAAACTGCCGGGGAATTACCTCCAGTCGGAGTAAACATGAGCATAGGCGATAGTTCAATAGTACCATAAGTACCGCTACCCGCTAAAACATCGCGCATAAAACTATCATCGGGATGGGGAGGATTCGCGATAATCCGGGGACTAGAGTTACCCAGGGAGACATCGGTGAGGAGACAGAAAAAACGCGAGCGAGTGCCTTGCACAACCAAAAACTTACCGACGCGCATATCTTCTACCGAAATATCCGGATAAAGACGGATTTCTAAACCTTCACTCAGGGAACCTTGAATAACCGATCCGAGGGGCTGTTCACTCATGCTAACCTTGATTTGTGGCGATCTATCTCCCTATTCTGTCACTTTTCCGTTAATCGGTGCAAACTCGATCGGGGACAGTCATCAGTGATCAGTAAACAGTAATCAGTGAACTTAAAACTCAAAACTGATAACTGATAACTGATAAAGGGGTTTAAGAAAAAAAATCGGGTTGATCAACGGGAAGCAAGGAAATAGCCAAGGGAGAAGAGAATGCCACTAAAAAAGTGAAGATTAACCGCTATAAACTTGCAGTTACTGACTAGCTGAGGTTGGTCGTGATTTTGGTTAACGTGGTGGACTAATTGCCAAGCGAAAGGGAGACTAAGGAAGATTAAGAGGGTGAGAGGGGGATAAACCTGCAGCAGCACAAAAACCACCGTTAAAACATAAACGAGAACCGTCACTACGGTTAAAACTTTAGAACCTTTTAAAGTACCTAAACGAGCAATAGGTGATTTTTTACCCGCTTTGAGATCATCGGCAACTTGATGGAAATGGGAACAAAAAAGGATGATAGAAGTGGTAATCCCGATAATAATTGAAGCTGCTAGACTAGAGAGAGAAAAAGCACCCACTTGGGAATAGTAGGCAGCCGCAATCGCCAAGGGTCCAAAAGTAAAAAAACAGATAATTTCCCCTAATCCTTGATAACCGAGACGGAAGGGAGGACCTTGATAGGTATAGCCCAAAAAACAGCAGAGGGCGATTAATTCTAGGATCATCCAATCGCCTCGCCAATAACTAATAGCAAAAATACCAGCAATACCCACTAATAGAAAAAGATTACTTAGCCAGAAAATTAAAGATTTATTGCCAGTTAAATTAACGATCGAATGTGCCTTATTAACATCGATCCCAGTATCGGCATCAAAAACATCATTACTGAGATTTAACCAAGCGAGAATTAAAATAGCTGAGAGGATAAAAGTGGCAAAAATCGGCAGGGAAAATCCACCTGTTTCCTGATAAGCGATCGCTGTTCCCAAAATAATCGGTATAATCGCCACACTATACATTGGTGGTTTCAGGGCTGCTAACCAGAGTTTTTTGGGTGAGGGAGTGGTGATAGTATCGGTGGTCATAGCTGAATAATAATCAGGAAAACTCGATCGCTCTAGGGATAAAAAACGAGGGTTTAAGGTAGAATTATAGCTTTTTGTGCCTCCACTAGAAAGGCGGCATTTCCTATTTGTGATGATAAACAGAAGTTATTAAAAATGGTAGGAGTGCAGGGGATGCGCCCAAAATTTCCTATAGGGTGTTATTCTCTAGACGATAAGCTGAAAATTCCTATAACTTTCCTAGCCACCGATGAGAGCGATCGCTAAAGATGATATTCTTTATATTCACCATGAGGATGTGCCAGTTTATAAAAAAGGCGGTTCGGTGGTGAGAAATAGTTATTTTTGGGCGCTAAAATCGATCGCCTGTGGAGCGCGTCGGGGACAGGATTGGGAGTTCGATGCACAGGTGTGGGTGGCGCTGGTGCGGATGTTGCTCTGTTTTGCCAATTCTGGCTATTTGGGGGATGGTGAGACAATTTTAGAGTTTACTGTCGATTGTCCCATTCCCGAACCTTTACGGGGGATATCTACTTACTTATAGCCTCGCTGAGATAGTTAGCGGTGGATTCTACTAGGGGAATGGTATTTTCGTATAACATTCGCGTCGGTCCGATAATGCCGACACTACCGACGGGAGTATCTCCCTGTTTATAAAAAGCGGAGATAAGAGTACAAGGGCGCATGGATTCCAGAGGATTTTCGGAACCAATGGTGATTTTGACTTTTTTAGCTGATTTTTCTAGTTCTGGTCTTTGTAAAATCAGGGGTAAAAGGCGATCCTGTTCTGCTTCCAATAGATGCAGTAACATTTGTACTTGTTGCCATTGGGCGAATTCTGGCTGTCGAATGACTTCAGCGACACCATGGACGATAATCTCTGGGATGGCAGTGGATTGGAGACTAGCGCTGATTTCTTGGCTTAATTGTCGGAGAAAATGGGTATAACGGGTAAATTCTCGCTCGATTTGCTGCCAATCGAGGTTAATTAAATCTGCCAAGCAATAACCTTTTAATTTTTCCCCGAGAAAATTAGAGAGGATTTGTAATTCTTCTGCTAATCCATCCTCCTTGTCCGTTGCCATAGACTCAGGAATCTCTATCATAACCGAGCGTGTTTGTAAACTATCTGTAACAATAATTAACATGATCTGCCGGTTCGAGACAGGGATTAATTGCAGATGACGCAGGGTATTAGTGAGGGTGTGGGGAAGGGTAACGATAGCGATATAACCGCTTAAACCGGCTAAAAATTGGGTGGCCCGTTGCAGCAGACTTTCGAGACTCCAAGCGGGAGATTTAGCGTTTTTATGCAGATAATAGCCGATTTTTTCGCCGATACGGTCATCGGGAGTCATTAACTCATCGACGTAGAGACGATAACCCCAATCGGAGGGAATGCGTCCGGAGGAAGTGTGGGGTTGATAGAGTAAACCTTCTTTTTCTAGTTTACCGAGAGCATTGCGAATCGTGGCGGAACTAACCGTAAATTTGTACTCCTCTAGCAGAGTTTTCGAGCCAACCGGTTCGGCTGTGGCGATATAATGTTGGATTGTCGCCTTTAAGATATGTTGATAGCGATCGCTGAGATGGGTTCTAGCGGACATAGGGGAATAATCTTAACAAAAGATTTATAACATTTTTCTAGACAGTATAACGCTTATTCAGTTATCAGTTATCAGTTATCAGTAATCATTAGTCAGTCCTCCGTGGGGAGAAAGGGGATAGTTTACCCCTCTCTTTTCCCGATGGGGGCTATAAAAATTAGTAACGGGGAATATTAGGATCGACGAGGAGGGAATAATCATCGATGCCACCGTTAATATTCTTAACATTAGTAAAACCCTGACTTTGTAGCCATTGGCACATTTGCAGGGATCTCATGCCATGGTGACAGATAACGAGGGTTTCCGCTTGGGGGTTGAATTGGGTGGCAATAGTGGGCGACCATTCTTGGTATTGACTCAAGGGTAAAATGGTAAAACTGGCTACAAATGCGATCGCAACTTCCTCCGGTTCGCGCACATCAATAAGTTGTAAATTAGGATCATGATCGGCTAAACGGAGAGCTAGTTCATGGACGCTAATTTCGGGAATGCTCATAGATTTGGTCTTAAGAATCGGTTATCTTTCCTTTAGAGTAGCAAATCGAGGGACCCTGAGCGTTTATCTGTGAACAGTGCCTAGGTTGTGATAATGGTGAGGAGAATTCTGAGGAACAGAAAAAAGCGCATTTGTCCCCGGCTGGATTTCAGTTAAGCTTTGATTAGAGGTTATTGTAGGAGAGAGTTATTGATACCGAATAGATTCACCCAGATGTATTGCGCTGAAGCTATCTTGTCCTCGGTTTTTTGTCCTCTGATTAATTTCTAATCTGTACTGCATTCTCCCCTCTCCTTTCTCCCCATCTCCCCACTTCCCCACTTCCCCACTTCCCAGCTTATGATTCCCCTACAATTAACCCTAAAAAATTTTCTCAGTTATCGCGAGGCAGTGCTAGATTTTCGCGGATTACATACTGCCTGTATTTGTGGTGCCAATGGTGCGGGAAAATCCTCTTTACTCGAAGCAATTACTTGGGTAATTTGGGGGGAAAGTCGCGTCTCGATTGCTGATGATGTGATTCATGCGGGCAGCGATTATGCGCGGGTAGATTTCGAGTTTAGTTATGGGGGAGAAATCTATAAAATTATCCGTAGTCGTCACCGGGGGGGAAAAGCTTCTAGTTTAGATTTTCAGGTGATTAATGATCAAAGTTTTCGTCCTTTATCGGGTAAAAGTATTAAAGATACCCAAGCACAGATTAATACTTATCTAAAAATAGACCATAAAACTTTCATTAATTCTGCTTATTTACGACAGGGACAAGCGGACGAGTTTATGAAACAGCCTCCTAGTGGTCGTAAACAGATTTTAGCAGAATTATTACAACTCGATCGCTATGAAATTTTAGCTAATAAAGCCAAGGAGATATCGAAA
This sequence comes from Microcystis sp. Msp_OC_L_20101000_S702, assembly GCF_007095705.1. Taxonomy (NCBI): domain Bacteria; kingdom Bacillati; phylum Cyanobacteriota; class Cyanophyceae; order Chroococcales; family Microcystaceae; genus Microcystis; species Microcystis sp. Msp_OC_L_20101000_S702. The sequence goes on along the minus strand of NZ_SFBO01000178.1, from coordinate 27,520 downwards.
CAATTTGATGGACAATCCCTCCAGATCGAGCAGCAAGTAGAAACTATCAAACTCCGTCTTCAGGAGAAAAATTCTTATCAGGAACACCTGCAAGAGTTAAGCACCCAAATTAACCAAATTAATCAAGAACAAGAGGTAAATAATCGGCGTTTACAGCAACTACAGGGGGAAGAAAATCAGCGTCAGAATTGGGAAAAACAGCTGCAGTGGCAACGAGAACAGGAGCGAGCTTTATTAGCAGAAATCGAGAGATTAGACCGGGAAAAAGTTAGTCTAGACAATCAATTAAATCAAATAAGGACTATTCTTCATCGCAAAAATGACATTATTACTGCACACGAGCGCCTAATCAATTTAGACCAGAAAGAGGCAAGTTTGTCAAGTCAATTGCAAGCTTGGCAACAGGCCCAGTATGATAAACAACAATTAGAACAGAAATTACAGCAAAAAATTAACGAATTTACCCTTCCCATCCAACAAACGAGCGCTCGTTTAGAAGAATTGCGAAGACAGGAACAAGAAACTCAAAAAATTATCGAGCAAGCGGGGGATATTCAAGCAGGATTAGAGAAGTTAAATTACCATCGTCAACGTCTTCAGGAATTGGATAGATTAGCTTTAAAATATGCTCCTTTAAATAGCCGAAAAGCTGATCTAAATATGCAGTTGGAACGGGAAAAAGCCAGGATTAATGCTCGTCGGGAACAACTGCAAAGAAATCGGCAACAATTAGAGACAGAAATCGCTCGTATTCCGCTTCTAAGAGAGGAAGCTCTCAATTTAGCCAAGCGAATTAAGGAACTAGATAAAAAACAAACCTATTGTGAACGAGTGGAAGAAAAGGAAACTGTTAAACAAGTGGATAAAAAAAGTTTATTGGAGCAACAGAAAAGATATGAAGAACAACTTTTAGAGTTAACTGATAAATTGGAAAAATTGAATATTCCCGATTCGGTTTGTCCTTTGTGTGAACAGAATTTAGACAGTCATCACCGTCATCAGGTAATCAGAAAAACCCATCAACATCAAGAACAAATTCAAGAGCAAATCTGGTCCCTACAGGAACAGATGGCAGACTGCGATCGAGATTTAAAACGTTTACGCGAGGAATTAGCCCAAATTAAACAAGAATTGCCAGCAAGATCGAATCTACAACAAAAATATGTGCAGTTGGAAGTCAAGTTAGAAACTATTGAAGAAAAGGAAATAGAACTAGAGAAAACCGAGGAGATACTTGTGGAGTTAGAAGCACTTTTACGCAGTGGCAATTATGCCCTAGAATTACAGCAAGAATTGCAAATTGTCAATCAAGAAATCGCCTTATTAAATTATGATGAACAAAGTCATGCTTTAGTCAGAGGAGAAGAAAAAAGATGGCGTTGGGCAGAAATTCAAGAATCAGAACTTAAGCAAGCAAACCGTCGTTTATCTAATATCAAGGCTGAGAAACCTAATTTAATTAACCAATTAGCTAAACTAGAACAAGAGAAGCAAGAACTAGGTCAAAATTCCCCACTTAAACAGGAAATTGAACGCTTAGAAAAGCTTATTCAAAACTTAAATTATGATCGCAGTGAACATCAGAATATTCAAAATCTGATTCGACAATTACAGGGGGTAAGATTACAGTATCAAGACTGGCAACAAGCGGAAAAAATTTATCCAGAAATAGCCGCTAAAATCGCTGACATTGAGCAAAGATTACAGCTGCGAAATGAGGATCACCAAAAGATAAATCAGGAGTTAGCAAATATTATTCAAAAGATTGGTACTTTGACCGACTATCGCCAAGAAATAGCCGCATTATCGACTAATATTCAACAGCGGAGACAGATAATTGATGGATTGCTCTCCCAAAAAGGTCGGGTTGAGGAGAAGTTACATCAACTGGAAACTTTAGGTAAACAACTGACAGAAAAAGAGAGCGATTTAGCTAAAGTTAAAAAACAATATAGAGTTCATAAAGAGTTAGCCCTAGCTTTCGGCAAAAATGGTTTACAAACTCTGATGATTGAGAATGTTTTACCAGAGTTAGAAGCACAAACTAATCATATCTTAGCTCGCTTAACTGGTAATCAATTTCATGTGCAGTTTTTAACCCAAAAAAGCGGTAAAGGTACGAAGAAACAGCGAGAAAAGTTAATCGATACTTTAGACATTATTATTGGTGATACCCGGGGATCCCGTCCCTACGAAACCTATTCAGGAGGGGAAGCTTTTCGGATTAATTTCTCGATTCGATTAGCTTTAGCGAGATTATTGGCACAAAGAGCCGGAACAGCTCTACAAATGCTCATTGTTGACGAAGGATTCGGAACTCAGGATGCGGAAGGATGCGATCGCTTAATTGCGGCAATTAACGCTATATCCGCCGATTTTGCCTGTATTTTGACTGTAACTCATATGCCCCAATTTAAAGAAGCTTTTCAACATCGCATCGAAGTCCGCAAAACCGAACAGGGTTCCCAATTGATGTTATTATCCTAGGAAAAATATTGATATAAATATGGAAAAAATTACGGTAACAGTAAAACTATTTGCTATTTATCAAGAAGTCTATCAAACTTCACAATTAAACCTCGAATTTCCTGCCCACACTTCCCTTACAGAAGTGTTAAACTATATTATAGCCCCCTATCCTCAATTAGAAAGATGGCGCAATGTTACTCGTTTTGGAGTTAATCTTCAGTTTGTTTCGGGAGAGAAAGTCCTCGAAAATGGCGATGAGATAGTTCTAATTCCCCCCGTTAGTGGTGGCTAAATGGGGTTTGCTGAAAAAGTACGGGCGAAGCATTCGGATAGAAAATCTACGGTTTCACCGATAGGTTATTGTCCGAATGCTTCGCCCCTACAGGACGCGGGCTGATGAAGACGCAAGGTTTTGAAGCACGATTCTCTCAAAATCTTGCACCTGTTTCGCGAGAAAAGCCACAAAACCCTTACCTTGCCTACATTTCACATTTGTTCAGCAAGCCCTAAATGGAGATAGGGAAAATCACAAAAACTGCCACCTTTTTCCCTTTTTACTTTTTCCTTGATATCCCGTGTCTAACTGGCAAATTCCCCCATCGGTAACTCTTCCCCAAGAGTTTTTAAAAATAGTCCAAGACTACACCCCAGAGTCGGATGGCAGCGTCGTGGCACAAATATTATGGCATCGCGGTGTCCGGGATGGGGCGACTCTGCGGACGTTTCTGGATGAGAAAGCTTATCAGTCAAAAACTCCCTTTGATTTTGGGCAAGAAATGAACTTTGCCGTCAAAAGACTGGAAAAAGCCCTAAATAAAGGCGAAAAAGTGACTATTTGGGGTGATTTCGATGCCGATGGTGTCACCGCTACCAGTGTCCTCTGGGAAGGATTAGGGCAGTTTTTTCCACCCTATCAACAGTTAGATTATTACATACCCGATCGCCAAAAAGAATCCCACGGCCTCAATTGTCCAGGTATCGAGAAACTAGCGCATCAAGGAACCAGTTTAATCGTCACCTGTGACACGGGAAGCACGAATATCGCTGAAATTGACTATGCAAACGGTTTAGGCATCGATATTATCATCACCGATCATCATACCCTACCCGACGAGCGCCCCGAGGTGATTGCCCTGATTAATCCCCGCTACTTTGTGGAAACCCATCCTTTCTATCATCTTTCTGGGGTTGCTGTTGCTTATAAATTAGTGGAAGCGATGTATTTAACCCTAGCAGATATTCCCAGAAAACCCCTAGAAAATTTACTTGATTTAGTTGCGATTGGTTTAATTGCTGATTTAGTCAAATTGACGGGAGAATGTCGTTATTTAGCCCAAAAAGGTATGCAAAAGCTCCAAAATACTCAGCGTTTAGGAGTTAAAAAATTACTCGATTTATGTAACAAAACCGGAGATAGACCGATGGATATATCCTTCGGTATTGGACCGCGAATTAATGCCGTCAGTCGCATTTATGGCGATGCTAGATTTTGTGTGGAATTACTCACCAGTGAAGATGAAAAGCGTTGTCAAGAATTAGCTGAACAAGCGGAATTAGCCAACATTCGTCGCCAAGAAATCCAACGGGATATTATTAAACAAGTTCAGAAAAAACTAGAGAGAATTGATCTTTCCACCACTAATGTAATTATTCTAGATGATCCCCAATGGCTGGCGGGAATTTTAGGATTAGTTGCGGGACAAATTGCCCAAGAATACCAGCGACCAACAATTTTATTAAGTACCAGTGAACCACCTTTTGCTCAGGGTTCCGCTCGGTCAATTCGCGAGATCGATCTCTATCAATTAGTATCCTCTCAATCCCATCTTTTACATCGTTTTGGTGGTCATCCTTTGGCCGCAGGTTTAAGTTTAACTATAGAAAATTTACCGCTATTTATTGAGGGAATTAATCAACAGTTACGACGCACAGGAATTGATTTAACTTCCCTTTCTTCTCAGATAGAAGTGGATGCAGTGGTGACGGTTTCCCAATTGGGAAAAAGTCTATTTCGAGAATTAAAATTACTGGAACCCTGCGGAATGGGTAATCCGACACCAAAGCTATTAATTCAAAATTGTTATTTTCACAATCTTTGGCATAAAAATCTTGAGGATTTCAAAGGCAAAAAAATCGCTTATCCCCGGACAACTTTTGATCTCTGGGATAGTTCAATCGAGCAGGGATTCCCCGGTATGTGGTGGGGTCATCAGAGAGACGAAATTGCTGCCGATACCCATTATGATGCCGTAGTTGAATTAGATTTTAATACCTCCAAAAATCGCTATGAAGTGCGATTAATTGCTCTGCAACCCTATCAACAAGAATTCCTAAGCTATGGCAATAAAAAAGATTTTTTAATCGACAATCGTAATCGAGAAATTAATCAAGAAGTTAACCAATTAAATCCCCTTTTTCTCCGGGAATGTCCCCGGGATTGGACAAAACTTTCTAGGGAATATCAACAGGCAATTTTACGCGATAAAAAGTTAGTTCTTGCCTATGCTAGTCCTTTAAAAAAATCCGCTCACACCAGATGGATAAACCTTGTGGGGATTGGGAAATATTTAGCTAGAACTAAAACCAGTATTTCCCGTCAACAATTACAAAACCGCTTAAACCTCAGTTATCATACCCTAGAATTAGGATTAGTTTCCCTAGCAGAAAATGGCTTTAAAGTCAAGAAAAATCAAGAAAATTTATCCTTTGAATTAGTCAATCATGAGGCAAAAATTAATAAGATTGAGCAATTTCTAGAAGCGGTGGCCCTAGAAAACTTTCTCCAGCAATACTTTGCTACTGTTCCTATAGAAATTCTGCAAACAATTCTTAATCATGAAGACTCGATCGATTTCTAATCATAACTCTTATTTACTGATAACTGATTACTGATAACTGATTACTGATTACTGATTACTGATTACTGATAACTCCTTGACCGAAGAATTTCGGAGGTTTTGCTAGGGTATAAACTTCCGTATTTTGTGCGATTGCTTGACGAATATAGAGAGGAGTTTGTAACATTCCTAGTAAAGTCATGCCATCAATTAAACGTAATCCTCCCGTAGTTGTATCGGTGATTAATTCATCCACCACATCGGGATCGGGACGAGTATTTAAAGGATGATTAGCACAGAGAGTAAAACCCCAAGGAGAACCATAACTAGGAGTGGGAGCGCAATAGGAATGAACGTAGGGAAAAACTGCTTTTAAAGTATTCACCAAACGCGCATGATACATCACTGAAGGAGGAGAAACCGGGCCAGATTGGACAACCACAATGCCATTTTCGGCCAAAACTCTTTGTAGTTTTTCAAAGTATTCTTTCGTGAATAGGGGGAAAGAAGGACCCTCTCCGATGGGATCAACCAGATCAGAAATAATAATATCCCATTGATCGTTAGTAGTGTCTAAAACTTCTAAAGCATCGGCCACAACTAACTCAAAACGAGGATCATCAAAAGTGCCTTGGTGCATTTCGGGAAGATGTTCCTTACAGGCTGCCACCACATCCCCATCGATATCGATCATCATCACTTTTTCGATTGTTTTCCAACGCAATAACTCCCGGGTTGTCGCACCTTCACCACCTCCCAGAATTAAAGCAGTTTTTGGTTCTTGGTGGGCAATCATTGCCGGTTGCACTAATGCTTCATGATAAATAAATTCATCCCCCGTACAAGATTGCCATTTCCCATCCAGTACCAAGGCTTTTCCATAGGCCCCCGACTCTACAATATACATCTCCTGAAAAGCGGTTTTTTTGTAGGCTAAAATCCGCGAAACCCCATGACTATAAATGTCCCAGGGGGTAATATATTCGTTAACCCATAGATCCGCTTTTAGTTCACTTCCTGCCATAACTAATCCTCCTTGGGGTGAAAAAGGCACGATCTATCATTATACAACAATTGACAAAATTCGATCGATAACCTGAAATTATCTCCCAGTCATCCCGAAGCTGCCGATAATCGATCGCTGAAAAACGTTAAGCTAGAAAAGATTAAGTAAGTAGTTATAATTAAATTGAAGATAGATTTTGCCTCTGATCCCCCCTGCCCCCCTTGATAAGGGGGGTGCCGATCCCCCCTTAATCCCCCGTTGATAAGGGGGGTATTTGATAATTTTTAACGCCTACCTACTTAGCGAACAGTAAACTTCTAGCCACTAACCTATGACCAAAAACGAGACTACCGAGAAAAAGATTTTTCTCCTAGATTTTGAAAAACCCCTCTACGAATTAGAATCCCGCATCGAACAGATTAAAGAATTAGCCCAAGAAAATAGCGTAGATGTCTCGGAACAAATTAGTCAACTAGACGAACGAGCTAATCAATTACGTCGTGAAATTTTTAGCAATCTCACCCCTTCCCAACGGCTACAATTAGCCCGTCATCCCCGGCGCCCCAGCACCCTAGATTATATTCAAGCCATCACCGATGAATGGTTCGAGTTGCACGGGGATCGCGGTGGTTACGACGATCCCGCTCTTGTGGGTGGTGTTGCCCGTTTTAACGGTCGTCCCGTGGTGATTATCGGGCATCAAAAAGGCCGGGATACTAAGGATAATGTGGCTAGAAATTTCGGCATGGCTGCCCCCGGTGGTTATCGTAAAGCCATGCGTTTAATGGAACACGCTCATCAGTTTAATCAGCCAATTTTAACCTTTATTGACACCCCCGGCGCCTGGGCGGGGGTAGAAGCGGAAAAATTAGGTCAAGGAGAAGCGATCGCCTATAATCTTCGGGAGATGTTCCGTTTAGATGTGCCGATCATTTGTACTGTTATTGGCGAAGGTGGTTCGGGCGGTGCTTTGGGAATCGGTGTCGGCGATCGCCTATTAATGTTAGAGCATTCTGTCTATACCGTGGCGACTCCCGAAGCTTGTGCCGCCATTCTCTGGAAAGATGCCAAAAAATCCGATAAAGCAGCAGTTGCCCTCAAAATTACCTCAAAAGATTTAAAAGAGTTAAATATTATCGATCAGATCGTTCCTGAACCCTCCAGAGGGGCCCATGCTGATCCGATTAAAGCGGCAGCCAATTTAAAAGCCGCTATTAGTGAAAATTTAGAGACTTTATCTTTGTTGACACCCCAACAACGACGCGAATCTCGTTATCAAAAATTCCGCAATTTAGGCGTATTTTTAGAAGCTACCGCTTAATCAGTGAGCAGTGAGCAGTTATCAGATGTGAGTTGATGTGATACTAAATCCGTTGAGTAACGCACAGAAAACGGGTTTCTCCGAGAAACCCGTTTTCTGCTCATGCACTCATGCAAAAAGGGGAATAAATAATCAGTCTTTAATAACCAGATTTAGTATAACTGCTATAATTACTAGATAAATTATCTGAAAAAACCCCCTAGTATTAATTAGGAGGTTACAGGGAAAAAATTAATCAGAGTTGATGGGATTAACTAGCGCTAACTTCAGCAGGATAAACGCTAACTTGACGGCGACTTTTATCCTTGTATTCAAATTTAACCACACCATCAATTAAAGCGAATAAAGTATCATCGCCACCACGACCAACATTTTTACCCGGGTGAACTTTAGTACCCCGTTGACGGATGAGAATATTTCCCGCTTTTACCACTTGACCACCGTAGCGCTTAACGCCTAGTCTCTGGGAACGAGAATCGCGTCCGTTGCGGGTACTACCCGTACCTTTCTTATGAGCCATAATTTCTCTCCAAATGCTTTTTTGATTGTAAAAGTTATTCTTCTTCGTCGCTACTATCTTCCACAACTTCAGCGACGGAGGTAGCAGCAGTGGCAGTTAGGGTTTTACCGTTATAATTGATTGAATCAATCATAAAACGGGTAATTTCTTGACGATGACCGCGTTTTTTACGGGTTTTCTTTTTCGGGCGCATTTTATAGACAATAACTTTTTTGCCCCGACGATGTTGCATGACAGTCCCTTCCACGGTGGCCCCTTCGATAAAGGGCTGACCGATGCTAATATCATCCTCATCATGGATTAATAGCACTTTGTCGATGGTATGGGTACTTTGTTCATCGACGTGAAGAAGTTCGATATCGTAATAGCGACCGGGTTCTACCCGAATCTGTTTGCCACCGGTCTCAATAATTGCGTAACTCATGAATTTTCTGCGCTCGTTTTGCCGTACAGGTAGCTGAAAAAAATTCCAGCTTTTGTGCTAATGTCTTCACCTGATCCGAGCAGGAATTGACACAATTTACTATCATCTAACATTCGGGGGGCAATTGTCAAGCTTTTTACCCACCGATTGGCTATATACTAAAAATAATCTTACAAAAAGCTCAATTAAACCGTTATGGAACAGTGGGAAAGCAGAGGACACCTGTTAACCGAACAAATTAACCCAAACAGCCTAAATTTAGACCAATTAAACCCGCTCGAATTGGTGGATCTCTTCAATCGCGAGGATGCCCAAACCCTAAAAGCGATCGCCATGGCCCGGCAAGAATTGGCCCTAGCAATCTCCCTGACCGGTCAAGCTCTGGCTAAAGGTGGCAGACTCTTTTACATTGGGGCGGGAACCAGTGGCCGGCTGGGGGTTTTGGACGCGGCCGAATGTCCTCCCACCTTCTGCACTCCCCCGGAATTGGTACAGGGAATTATTGCCGGTGGAGCGGCGGCGCTGGTGCGTAGTTCCGAAGATTTGGAGGATAAAGCGGAAGATGGGGCGGCGATTATTGCCCAGCGAGAAATTCACGAATTAGACGTGGTAGTGGGGATTACCGCCGGGGGGACAACCCCCTACGTTCACGGGGCTTTACAGGCGGCAAAACAGCGAGGTGCGACGACGATTGCCATTAGTTGTGTCCCCGCCGAACAAGTGGAGATCGCCGTGGATGTGGATATCCGCTTATTGACCGGACCAGAACTTTTGGCTGGCTCCACCCGCCTGAAAGCGGGAACGGTGACGAAAATGGCTTTAAATATCCTTTCCACAGGGACAATGGTAATGTTAGGCAAGGTTTACGGCAACCAGATGGTCGATGTGGCTGTTACTAATCATAAACTCCATGACCGCGCCCTACGGATTATCTGCCACCTTAGCGATATTAGTCGTGAGGAAGCGGCAATTTTACTGGAAAAAAGTGGCCGCCGGGTTAAACTGGCTTTGTTAATGCAGAAAACGGGACTTTCGGCGGCGGCAGGACAAGAATTGTTACAAAAGCATCGAGGGCAATTACGGGCCGCCCTGCAAGCTTATAATCAAATTGATTGATAAAAACCTATTGATTTTGACTTTCCTATGGTTAATATTTCTTCGGAAATTGCTGCGGTCGCTGTTATTTTCCTCGTCGCTGGTGCTATCTTGACTTGGAGTTTTTATCGAGCTAAACCCTACGGCCAACTGGGAATTTTACCTTGGTTACAATCCTTGGTACTAATAGCTCCTTGCTTAATTTTTTTCGGGCTATTTGCGGCTGGAATTGCTCTCAATCTAGCGGTAATTCTCTTTTTACTGGTTGCTTCCACAATTATCTATATTTATTTAGGCAACCGTTTACGCTTACTGAAAACCAATCAGATAATTGAACCAAAAGTTAACCCAGCAGTTAGCCAGTCCGTTACTCCCCTAGAAACCCCGGCAGCGGTGACAGCAATTGTACCAGATGTGATGCCAATTTCCGAACAGGATCTAAAAGTTATTCAGAGTATTTTTGGGATAGATACTTTTTTTGCCACCGAAACTATCTCTTTTCAGGAAGGGGCAATTTTTAAAGGCAATTTACGGGGAGAACCGGATCTAGTTCACTCGCGCTTAACCCAGAAATTAAGTAATCATTTTGGTGATAAATATCGTTTATTTCTGGTGGAAGGAACCGAGGAAAAACCAGTGGTAATTATCCTTCCCAAAACTAATGATCCTAGTCCTGCAACTCTTGCTCAAAAAAATCTCTCTTTAGTTTTGTTAGTCGCTACCATTGTCACCAGCTTAGAAGCGGCGGGAATTTTATTGGGTTTTGATTTGTTTAGTAATTGGCAGAGATATCGAGAAGCAATTCCCCTCAGTTTGGGTTTATGGTCGGTATTAATTGCCCACGAAATTGGTCATCTAATTATCGCTAAACGCCATAATGTTCGTCTCAGTTTACCCTATTTTCTTCCCACTTGGCAGATTGGTTCTTTTGGGGCGATTACTCGTTTTGAATCTTTATTACCTAACCGCAGTGTCCTATTTGATATAGCTTTTGCTGGTCCTGCTTTGGGAGGTTTGGTTTCTTTAATCTTGTTAATTGTTGGACTGACTTTATCTAATTCTGCCAGCCTTTTTCAAATCCCTATTACCTTTTTCCAAAGTTCAATTTTAGTGGGTTCTTTAGCGCGGATAGTTTTGGGCGACGAGTTACAAAATGCTGTTATCTCCGTGCATCCTTTAACTGTTATCGGTTGGTTAGGATTGGTGATTACCGCCCTTAATTTACTGCCCGCAGGACAGTTAGATGGTGGCAGAATTGTTCAGGCTATTTATGGTCGCAAAATTGCCCGCCGCACCACTGTGGCCACTTTGGTCATTTTGGGCATTATTTCCTTAGTTAATCCCAGTAATCCGATTCCTCTCTATTGGACAATTTTAGTCGCTTTTTTACAAAGAGAGTTAGAAAGACCTAGTTTAAATGAGTTAACCGAACCCGATGACACCCGCGCCGGTTGGGGTTTATTACTACTCTTTTTAATGTTAGCGACTCTGATTCCTTTAAGCCCTAGTTTAGCGGGACGGTTAGGCATCGGTGGCTAAATACTTCCCCGAAATTCTTGCCATTGATTGCCGTCAAAAAAAAGCTTGACAAAAACTCAAGTCTTGACTTATAATTTTCTTAATAATGGGGGTGCAATCATCTTTTATGAGGGTTAGAGATGTGATACAATTTGTCATCATAATCTCAAAGTTTTTTAACTTAGTGTGATCGCCTATAGATTGGGTTGAGGCACGAAACCCAACATGATCAATTATTGATTTATTGGAAAAAGTTAGGTTTAAAACCGTATTTCGTTCCGCATCACGATGCCGAAAGTCCCATTCATATTTCTACACAACGGAAAAATTAGCAAATTTAAGTATTATGCTAGATCAAATGATGAAGATGCTAGAAGGTCAACAAATAGGCTCTTATCGTCTTAATAAATTTCTCGGTGCGGGTAGTTTTGGGGGTGTGTTTCATGCTAGTGAAATGGTAAGAAATACGTCTGTTCAAGAAGTTGCTATTAAAGTTATTCCCGAAAGTAGCGATGATAAATTAATTGAGTTACAAAATGCCAGAAAGTTAGAACACTCTAATTTAATTAAGGCTTATTCGGTAGGTGAATTTCGTTTTCTCAATACTGAAATGCTTTATTTAGTGATGGAATTGGCACAAGGTAGCCTCGAAAATCACATTGCCAAAGGTAGTTTATCATCGGGTGAGATTAAAAATATTACGGCTCAAGTGGCACAAGGTTTAAGTTATCTTCATAGTCAAAATAAGGTACATCGAGATTTAAAACCGGGTAATATTCTTAAGATTAATCAACAATATAAGTTAGCAGATTTTGGCTTAATTAGAACTTTAAATAACAAAAGTCATACTCAAACAGTGAATAATGGCGGTACAATTATTTATATGCCTCCTGAAGCGTTTAAGGGTGATATTTCAGCAGGTTGGGATATGTGGTCATTAGGTATTATGTTGATTGAAATGACGGCTAATCAATTTCCCTATAAATTCGATAATGATATTAATCAATTAATGGCTAGGGTGATGAATTGTGATTTACAAATCCCTACTTTACCGAGGGAGTTTAAGCCAATTATTGAAGGTTGTTTGCAAAAAGATAGAAGACAAAGATGGACTGCACAACAAGTTTTAAATGCTTTACAACCACAAGTAACAGGCAAGATGCCTGTTTCACAAATACCCCTAAAAACTGCTAAGGCTGATTTTACCCAATTAGATCGATATTTAAAAAATGGACAATGGCGAGAAGCTGATCTAGAAACTGGTATGGTAATACTTAAAATTGTGAATAAAACACACGGATCATTAACAAAAGAAAATTGTGAAAATTTTCCTCGTGAAGAATTACAAATAATTGATAGTTTATGGCTAAAATACAGTAGCGGAAAATTTGGCTTTTCGGTGCAGAAAAAAATCTGGATAGAATGTGGCGGAGAAGTAGGGGTTCGTGATTTTCATATTTGGCGCAAATTTGCCGATAAAATAGGTTGGCGGAATTCAATGGGGGATTGGTTGTTTCCTCCCACTGAATTTACTTACAATATAAACGCACCACGAGGAAATCTTCCATGCTGGGAGATTTTCGATTTGGAAGAGTCTGAGGATATGAAATATCAACAATATACGTATACGCTCAGAAACGTGTTGGCATCTATGGAGGATGATGGGTTGCTGGGCGGTTCTTTGTTCTTATCTAGGTTATAACAGTTAAAAATCTTTGTCTGAAAAAGTGCGATCGCCTGTTTGTAGTAATGGCTTTAGCCATTATTAGCCCTCTCCGTGCTTATTACGAACTAAAAGTTCGATCGAACTTGTTGTAAGAGAGTTTTGAGGGTGCGATCTTTTTTTTAGAGGCGAGGGCGATCGGTTTTATTTTAATAATCTTTCATATTCTTCATGACTTCCTATCCAAACCCAAATATAATCTTCTCCATCTTTAAAAGCTAAAGCACGGTAATTAATACCAACTCTAACTGACCAAAATTTCCCTACTTTTTTAAAAGATAAAGAAGGATGATTTAAGTTATTTTTTAAGAGTTCAAAATTCTTTTTTGCTAAAATTTGAATTGGTTGAGGTAACTGATTAAAACATCTCCAAAATCTAGCATTAGTTCGATGCACTTATAACTCCTGCAATTGATTTTTACTCTTTTCTAATAAGGCTTCCTTAATTAGAAAGTCAAGTTTTCCCTCATTAGAATCTTCCTCAATTTCCTTATCCCATTTTTGCTCATCTAACTCATTAATCCAGTTTTTTAAATAGGTAAAGTCATCGGGGGTAAGAGTTTCTATTTCTGCCTGAATTGATTCTAATTTGCTCATACTATCTATTCTTAAGCACAATAGTTTTTGATATTCAGGTTTTATTTTAACATTTTTTAGCTAGAATGCGATCAGCTTTTCTTGTAGTTGTGATCGCTTTTTGGAGAGTTTAAGGGTGCGGGCAGCGTAGCTGTGCCTTCGGCATCGTCTTTTCTTGTAGCGGTAACTTTAGCCATAATTTAACCCTAAAGGGTTTACTACGAACTCAAGTGCGATCGAACTTGTTGTAAGAGAGTTTTGAGGGTGCGATCGCTGTTTTCAGGGAGTTGGTGGTGCGATCTTTTTTTTAGAAGCGGGGGCGATCGCTTTTATTTACTAATTAATCTATCATATTCATCATGAGTACCAATCCAAAACCATAAAATCCCATTTTTAACTTCAATTCCTAACGCACGATAAGCTTTTCCGACTCTAACAGACCAATATTTATTAACTTTCTTAAAATGTAATGAGAGATGATTAGGATTAGTTTTTAATAATTCATAAGCAATATCTGCTATCTGTTGTATATCTTCGGGTAGCTGATTATAAAACAACCAAAATTTACGGTTAGTATAGTGCATTAAATTTTGTCATAATCTCCCGCTTCAAATTCAGCCAGTGCTTCTTGAGCTAAAGCATCTAATTTTCCTTCCTTAATATCTTGTTCTAATTGTTTATCCCACTGCAAATAATCTAAGTCTAATAACCAATTTCTTAACTTAGCAAAATCAGTTTTAGAAAGATTTAAAATTGCATTCTCAATTTGTTCAATAGTCATAATTATTTTAAAATTTAAGGTTTTTGATAAATCAGCTTAATTGGATTATAGCATCCTATCAATTTTTTGCAAGAGAGTGTGAAGTACGATCGAACTTTGTGGGGAGTTTGAGGTGCGAGCGGAGTTGAGAATTGCGATCAAACTTGTTTTAAGAGAGGTTTGGGGTGCGATTGCGAAAAATGTCTTTTCCATTGTTGAGGATTACGTTTGACATGAAAACAAGCCAAAACGAAAATTAAATCATCTTGAATTAGTGCGATCGCCCTTTTATTCCTAAAAAATTTTTTCGATAATTACCCGTATCATCCGTTAGAATAGATCTGAAATTCAAGGATAAACCCTCATCTATGAATCCTGTCGTTTTAGTGCATGGTTTTCTGGACACTACTGCTGTTTTTAAACCGATGAGTGAGTATTTAACCCATCATGGTTGGCAGGTACATAGTTTTAATCTAATTCCTAATCACGGTTACGAAAAGTTAGAAGTTTTAGCGAGTCAGGTAGAGAATTATATTGAGAGAAACTTTCCTCAAGAGCAAAAAGTAGATTTAATTGGTTTCAGTATGGGGGGACTGATTACCCGTTACTATCTGCAAAGACTAGGAGGAGTGGAGAGAGTCCAACGTTATCTCAATATTTCTGCCCCGAATCGAGGCACTTTAACCGCATATAGTTTACCCTTAGATGGGATTAGACAAATGCAGCCGGGGAGTCAATTTCTAGAGGATTTAAATAAAGATTGTCAACAAATTTTAAATAAAATTAAAACCACAATTATCTGGACTCCCTACGATTTAATAATATTTCCTGCCCATAGTTCCCGTTTATCGGTGGGCAAAGAAATTTCCATTCCCGTATTGCTTCATGCTTGGATGGTCAAAGATAGCAAAGTTTTAACAACAATTAAAGAGACCTTATTAGAATAGAAATACTGGTTGTCTCCAACACTGGAACAAGGTCAAAATATTACCGACAAAAAAGTTAATTTTTATCAAAAAAGCTTGACTTAAGGTTATAATTGTGTTAGGCGATCAAATTCCCGAAGGTGTCACCATGTCCACTCAAGAACCCACCCTAACCGATGTTCTCAACGAACTGAAAAGCTTCCAAACAGCAGTAAATCAACGTTTTGAGGCGATAGATCTACGTTTTGAGGAAATAGACCAACGTTTTGATGCTATGGGGCAACGCTTTCAGGAAATAGACCAAAGATTAGACAAGCTCGACTATAAATTTGACACCTACGAAAAAGCCTCCGAGAAAGTGCTGAGATTAGCCACGACAATTATTATCGCAGCCGCCACCGTAGCGGTTTTACCCTCGGCCTTTCAGGCAATCGGTCCCCTATTAACCCAAATAATCGCCGCCGGCAATAACTAACTTGTGATCAACACTTGACGATTGCATGGTATGATAAAGGTTTTGGAACTATTGTTTTAGGTCAAGATCATGGCGAAACGAATGCAGGTTATCCTCAATCAAAAAGTCAGCAAATTAGGTGAAAATGGCGATGTGGTGGAAGTGGCACCCGGTTATGCCCGCAATTACCTTATTCCCCAAGGTGTGGCCGTTTTAGCCACCAAAGGCGCGATTAAACAGGCAGAATTTAGGAAAGAAAAAGAGCGTCAACGTCTCCTCGCCGAAAAACAAGAAGCGGAAACCAGAAAAACTGCGATCGAAAAACTCAGTCCCTACACCATCCCTAAACAGGTGGGTGAAAACGAGGCGATTTTCGGTACTGTCACCAGTCAAGATGTAGCTACGGTTATTCTAGAAAATGCCAAATTAGAAATTGATCGCCGTGGTATTACCGTTCCCGATATCGGTCAATTGGGAGTCTATAAAGTACAAGTCAAACTCCATCCCGAAGTTAGTGCCGATATCGAAATTAAAGTAATTGCACAATAAAAATTGTCGGGGCATAGTTATCAGTAATCAGTGAAAATTTATCAGAGCGATTAACTAGCTGATCGCTGATAGCTAATAGCCATTAAAATATCAAAAATTATGACTCATTCTACGGATATAAAAACCCTAGCACGCTGGATGGCGGCCGATTTTAGTAATCAAGAACAAGCTTTTGCTAATCCGCCTTTTTTTGCCCATATTCGCGTGTGTATGCGTCCTTTACCCGATGAATTACTGAAGGGAACCAGTTTATTTTTAGAGCAGGCCTACGATTTTATGCTCAATACTCCCTATCGTTTACGAGTATTTAAATTATCGGTAGTCGATGACCATATTGAACTAGAAAACTTTAAAGTTAAAGAGGAAGCTAACTTTTTTGGTGCTTCTAGAGAACCCCAGCGTCTCAAAAATCTCAGCTTAGAGTTATTAGAACCGATGCCGGGTTGTGATATGAATGTAACTTGGACAGGTAACAGCTTTAAAGGGGTGGTGAAACCGGGGAAACAATGTTTAGTCTTTCGCAAAGATAAAATGACTTATTTGGATAATAGTTTTGAAATTAGTGAACAGGGATTAATTAGCGTTGATCGCGGTTTAGATCCCGAAACCGATCAATTAGTCTGGGGTTCGATCGCCGGTCCCTTTGAGTTTGTGCGTCGCAGTAGTTTTGCTGAGGAAGTGTGAGAAAAATTCTCGGTTTTTAGCTATGAAAATCGCCACATGGAATGTCAACTCGATTCGCAGCCGACAAGATCAGGTAATTAATTGGTTACAACTCAATCCCGTTGAGGTTTTATGCTTGCAAGAAACCAAGGTAATCGATCGAGATTTTCCCAGAGAAGCTTTTGAATCTTTGGGTTATCATCTCTATATTTCTGGACAAAAAGCCTATAATGGTGTAGCGATTTTTAGCCAGAAACCCCTGGACGATATCACTGTGGGATTTAGTCCGATTATCGGCGAAAATTTAACGGGAGAACTAGACGAACAAAAACGTTTAATTACTGGAGTAATCGGCGATATTCGGATTATTAATCTCTACGTTCCTAATGGTTCTTCCCTAGATAGTGATAAATATATTTATAAGCTTAAATGGTTAGAAACTCTTAGGAAATATCTAGATAAAATTATTAATTCTCAACCCCAAGAATTATGTATCTGCGGTGATTTTAATATTGCCTTAGAAGATAAAGATATTTATGATCCCAAAGGCAAAGAAAATCATATTATGTCTTCAGCTAAAGAAAGAGAAGCTTTAGAAAAGGTCTTAGAAATTGGTTTACAAGATGCCTTTAGAAAATTCACCTCAGCAGCAGGACATTATAGTTGGTGGGATTATCGCAGCGGTGGTTTTGCTCGTAACCGAGGTTGGCGAATCGATCATCTTTATTTAACTCCTCAGCTATACGAAAAAGCCGTTAATTGTCTGATCGATCGAGAACCCAGAAAACAAGAAAAACCTAGCGATCATACCCCCGTTATTCTCGAAATATAAGGCAAAAATAGCTAACTTCAAGGAGGGTTTTTTCGGCTGGTGACAGTAAGCAATCAAACCACAGGGAAGATTAACGCAAAAATTAACAGGACTGCGGTGGTGGGAATGTTCAATCCCAGAGATGTTCTTGAGTTGGTCAATAATAGTCTCGACAATAGAACGCTTACGGGATAAAAGCTGGTCATGAAGGCGGATTAAGCGATTTTTCAGGTTCCGTTTGGGTTTACCAAAAAACTCAATATCCGTCGTCGACAGGACAGAAAAGAGCTTCTCGACTAGACATAGATGGGTTGGGGGTGCTGAGTTTATATATTTTTCAGCTTACTAGCCCCCGCCTTTTCTTTCCACCCTTATCCCGAACTGACGTTATGGTTATATTCTCCGACCTTATAGATCAAATTAGCTACGAGTCCTGTCCAACCTGTTTGATGGCTTGCTCCCAGTCCTTGACCGGTATCTCCGTGAAAATATTCGTAGAACAGTATTAAATCCTGTCCATCAGGGGTTTTGAAAAGCTCGCGAAGTTTTGAGTTATCTCCGTAAACTGGTCGTTTCCCTGACCCATCAGGCAGGAAAATACGGATTAAGCGTTTGGATATTTCTACCGCTACTTGTTCAAGAGTATTTCTTCCACGTTCTCCAGTGGGAAACTCCACTTTAAACTCATCTCCTAGACAGTCATGAATGTAATTATGAAACTTATAAAGCGAATCAATGATTAGAAAATTCACAGGAAACCATATTGGACCGCGCCAATTAGAATTACCTGTATGTACAGGAGAGTTACCTGCTTCTCCCGGTTCGTAGAGAATTCTGGAAGGTAAAACACTGCCATACATATCTTTCATGAAGCAAGGAATCGAGTAAGGCGAACCAAACTCAGAATTAGGATCGTGAACTTTTGAAAGACTGCGAATACCATAGTCGCTCAAAAACTCCTGTTTATCCAGTAGCTTTTTGACGATTAATTGCAACTTATCAAAGTCAACAATTGACAAATACATTTCTAGGTTATTATTATGATTGTGCTTGTCTGCGATGTAGAAACTTTCATATTTTCCTCTCAAGTAATCAAAGTCGGTTCCTGGCAAGAACAATTGGGACAATGAATTAGGGTTAGAGAACTTAGATTGAAAAGCATCGATTATCTGGTTTTGACATTCCTGACTGTCGGATTCAAAAATATCAATCGCACATAGGGGAATTAAACCGACTAATGAACGACACTTCAAGGGAAACTCTAGGGTCAAATTTTCCTGAACAATACTGAGAATATCGTAATAGAATTCATCCTTCTGATCCCACAAATGCGTTCTATTTTTTTCAGTAATATCATTGATAGCATTGGCGATATTCAGGAATTCTTTGAGGAACTTGGTTGCAGCTTCTATCTCTTCGCTAGATGGGTCTTGACTTCCTAACTCTATGGCAATTCTCAGCATATTTAAGGAGAACATAGCCATCCAGCTTGTTCCATCTGCTTGTTCAATTTTTACATCATCAGTTTTAAAGTGACTGCGATTTATGAGACTGATATTATCTAGTCCTAAAAAGCCTCCACTAAAAAGATTCTTTTCGGGTATTTTTTGAACTTCTAACCACCAATTAAAGTTACTATTCAGCTTGTGAAATATTTTTCTTAGGAAATCTTTGTCCGAAAAACCATACATATCTTGCTCAATTTGATAAACTTGCCAAGCTCCCCAAGCGTGAACAGGTGGATTACCTTCACTAAAGTTCCATTCAAAAGATGGTAACTGTCCATTAGGATGGATATACCCTTCTTCCAAAAATAGGCATAATTGTTCTTTAGCAAAATCTGGGTCTATTAAAGCAAAAGTAACAGCATGAAAAGCTGAATCCCAGACAGCATACTGGGGATATTCCCATTTATCTGGCATAGAAATTATGTCTTCATTATGTAGATGAGTCCATTTGGAGTTAAATTTTCTAGTGTCGGATTGTGCTTTATCTGGTAGGCTATCTGAGGGGTATATTTTATGCCACTTTCTGTCTTGATATGACCAATCTCCTTTGAGCCAATCTTGAACTATATAGTAATAAAATTGCTTGTTCCATAGCATTCCTGCAAATGCCTGTCGTTGAACTTGTCGTTCCTCATCTGAAATTGGAAAATCTGAAGGAGTAATAGCTTGATAAAATGCGTCAGTTTCTTCTTTGCGCTTGTCAAAAACCTTCTCAAAATCACTTCCAAAAGGATTAGCATCAGGTAGTTGATCTGGCGCAATATCTGTCAAGCGCAACCATATCACTTGAGGTTTATCAGCATCAGCTTCAATAGTCAGATTATAGTGAGCGGCGGCTTTTGTCCCTTTCTGTTCAGGGTTGACTTTATCTAGCTCTTGATTAACGACATAATTGTTGATTCCGTCCTTAACATATTTACTCGCATTAGGAGTATGGAAAATGCGTTCGTTGTTAGTTTCATTTTCAGTAAATAACAGAGGAGTATCTCCTTTACAATAGAGATAATAATCACCTAACTCGCCATGATGAGCTTTGATCACCATATTATTGCCAGTTTTTTCCAAAACTCTCTGCAAACTTGGTTTTTGTTTTTCTCTTTCTGCATCTCCTAACCAAGACCAAGTGTTACGAAACCAGAGAGTAGGTAAAATATGTAGTTGATGAGCTTCAGAGCCTCGATTCCGAACAGTAATTTTAATTAAAATATCTTCAGGAGTCTTCTTGGCATATTCAATAACAACATCAAAGTATCCCTCGTCGAAACAATTAGTATCAATTAGCTCATATTCAGGGTGTTCTTCTCCTCTATACTTAGCATTTCTTCGTTTTTGATTCTCTTCAATGAGATCATCATAAGGAAATTTATAAGGATACTTATACAATGCCTTCATATAAGAATGAGTGGGAGTATTATCTAAATAAAAGTAATATTCCTTGACATCTTCCATATGATTTCCTTCATCATGTCCACCAAATAAACCTGTTAAACCAAAAAATCTTTCTTTGAGATGCTTTTCGGAATGCTGATCTTTTTCATTCCAAAGCTCATCTTTTCCATTCCAAAGGGTTAGGGCAAAACATAGACGCTGACGCTCATCAGAAATTCCCAATATTCCATCTTCTCCCCAACGATAGGCACGAGAACGAGATTGCTCGTAATCAAAATATCTCCAAGTATTACCATTCTGACTATAATCTTCTCGGACAGTTGCCCATTGGCGATCGCTTAAATAGGGACCCCATTTTTTCCAAGGGATATTTTGTTCACGGACTTCTTGCAAGCGTTTGTATTCTTCAGTTTGTTTCCGAGCTTCTGCGAAGGAATTATCTTTTTGGGTATCTTGAGTTGTCAACATGACTTTTCTCCTTTATCTTCATTTTTTGTCCTGTACTTAGCTTTTTGCAGTCCTTAGATTTTTTGTCCTGTACTTAGGTACTTGGTATGGTGGACTTGTTGAACCAAGAATCCCTCCCATGAGCGCTTCGGGGAGCGTCAAATCACCAACTGCCTTTAAATCCCGAAGCTCCAGTCACCAGCACCTTTTCCCCAGACCACCGCTACCCTAAGAGTTGGGAGATAGGCATTTCTTGCATGGCTATAACCTCCTTTTCTCTGAAAAAGTGCCTTATGAGGTTCTGACTTGATTCTATCGAGAAGCAAACTAAGTATAACTACTTAAGTAAAAAAACTTAATATAAATTGGGTTAGGGATAGGCCGAAACGCTGCTGCTATCCCAGCCAGTCAACCTGATTTTTTGGTGGAATTCATGGCAAAATCTTCTTAGCCTCAACTAACTTTAATCAAGCCCAACAATTTCTCCCTTACCGGCAATCACTTCGCCGATTTGGTAGGCATTAATCCCAGAGGATTGTAGTTGATTAATAGTCAATTGCGCCACATCTGATGGGACAATGATCACAAAACCGATACCCATATTAAAAGTATTAAACATGGCTTCGGCATTAACCGAACCCATCTGGGCTAACCAGTGAAAAATTGGCAAAACTGGCCAACTTTCGCGGTAAATCCGCACAGACTGCCCTTTACCCAAGCAGCGGGGCAAATTTTCCGGGATGCCACCCCCAGTAATGTGGGCCATGGCGTGAATATCTAACCCAGAGCGTAGCAGTTCTAGCACAGGTTTAACATAAAGTCTAGTGGGAGTTAACAAAACTTCACCTAAGCTAGAGCCAGCCAAAATTGCGGGGCAATCTTGCCAATTTAAGCCCTGGGTGTCGATAATCTTACGAACAAGACTAAAACCGTTACTGTGAACCCCACTACTGCCTAAACCGATAGCCACATCGCCGATTTGCACCTTACTGCCGTCGAGTAATTGACTTTTTTCGACAATACCGACGCAAAAACCCGCCAAATCGTACTCTCCCGCCGAATAAAACCCCGGCATCTCCGCCGTTTCCCCTCCCAAAAGAGTACAACCACTATCACGACAGGCACTAGCGATTCCCGATACCACCGCCGCTAACTGTGACGCTTCCAGTTTACCAGTGGCGAGATAATCCAAGAAAAATAAAGGTTCGGCCCCGGAGGTTAGGACATCGTTGACGCACATGGCCACCAGGTCAATTCCCACCGTATCATGGCAATTGAGACTATGGGCAATTTTCAGCTTGGTTCCCACACCATCAGTTCCCGATACTAACACCGGTTGCTGATAACCAGAAGGTAACTGAAAATAGCCGCCAAAACCGCCTAAACCGCCGATAACTTCGGGACGGAAGGTACTTTCCACATTTTGGCGAATTTTCTCGACGAAAGCGCGTCCCGCTTCCACATCCACGCCTGCTTCTTTATAATCCATGCCCAATTGACCGATTGTATCTCTCAAATTTTACCCGGATTTCAGTCCTATGGGAATTATGAGTTATAAATTATGAATTATGGTTCTTCGGTTTGTCTTATGCAACGGACAGGGTTATAAGGAATGAAACTCTTACAGAGAAAGGCATTTGGCAATTTAGGCATTTGGCAATAAGCAAAGGAGAATAAATAATCAGTTTTTAATAACCAGATTTAGTAAGTAGTCGTGCAAAATTAATTTCCTAGTGAAGATAGGCAAGAGGCAAGAGGCAAGAGGCAAGAGGCAAGAGCGGGGTTAGATATGTGTAATTAATTTTGCTTAGGTACTTAGCAGGATTTCCCAAGGATTTTTACTGATCAGAGAAAGGTTAGAACTGGTCGTAAAGTGAAAGAGATAACTATTTTGGTTATCGTCATTTCAGATAAGTCTGATACAATCTAGACTGGTTGAATCCTTATGAACTCTGGCATTGATATTCTCAATCTGAATTGAAATGACTATATCTAGATCACCGACGGTCAAAATTCCCTTGACTGAATCGGGGATGCGCGGAGATTGTAACAAAAATTATCGATTTCTTGACAAAAAACACCGATCATGCTATCAACTGAACCTAAAATCAGCAATTCCGGACAAAAATATTTAGCCTATCAAGATTGTCTATCCCCGAATCAAACTCTGTTACCCCTGACAGCCAAGGTTAATAACCGCGATTGTCTAGAAATCGGTGGTTGCGATGTGACCACCCTAGTGGAACGTTTCGGTTCACCCTTGTATATTATCGATGAAGTCACCCTCCGCACTGCCTGTGGTCAATACCTGCAAGGTTTCCAGACACATTATCCCGGAGAATCTAGGGTAATTTATGCCTCGAAAGCGTGGAATTGCCTGGCCGTATCGGCCGTGGTCGCTAGTGAAGGATTAGGTTTTGATGTGGTGTCCGCCGGAGAAATTCACACGGTGTTAACCGCTTTAGACCAGATCAATAAAACCGCTGTGCCAATATACTTTCATGGTAATAACAAATCGATCGCCGAGTTAGAATATGCGATCGAGCATAACTGCATTATTATCGTTGATAACTGGCTAGAGTTAGAAAATCTGGTTAAATTAGGCGAAAATCGTCCTGATACCCCTATTCCGGTTCTATTGCGGTTAACCCCCGGTATCGAGTGCCACACCCACGAATATATTCGCACGGGTCACTTAGACAGTAAATTTGGTTTTGACCCCCATCAAATCGAAGCGGTATTTGACTATGTTTTAGCTCATCCGGTGCTGAATTGTCTGGGTTTACACGCTCACATCGGTTCCCAGATTTTTGAACGTCAACCCCACCAAGACTTAGCCTCTGTCTTGGCAGATTGGTTTAAATTAGGTTTAGAACGGGGTTTACCCCTAGAGCAATTAAACGTCGGGGGTGGTTTAGGGATTCGCTACCTTGAAAGTGATGACCCCCCAAGTATCGAGGAATGGGTACAAGCGGTGTCCTTAGCAGTGGCCAAAGCTTGTCAGGAAAGAGGTATCGCTTATCCGCTGCTGATTGCCGAACCAGGACGCTCTCTGATTGCAACCGCTTGCGTAACAGCCTATACAGTGGGTAATCGCAAAGAAATCCCCGAAATCCGCACCTATATCGCCGTTGATGGCGGAATGTCCGATAATCCCCGACCGATTACCTATCAATCGGTTTACCGGGCCGTGGTCGCCAATAAAATGAGTCAAGAATGTCAGGAAGTGGTGACAATAGCTGGAAAACATTGTGAATCTGGCGATATTCTAATTAAGGATATTGCGCTACCGAAAACCAACCCAGGGGATATTTTAGTGGTTTTAGCCACGGGAGCCTATAACTACAGTATGGCTTCTAATTACAACCGCTTACCCCGTCCGGCGGCGGTAATTGTCCAAAATGGAGAAGCTAATCTGATCCTTGAACGGGAAAATCTGGCGGATTTGCTGCGTCAAGACCGCTTACCCAATCGACTCTCCTTAATATAAACCTCATCGCTATTGTCCCCCCATGTCGGGTTTTTTTCTAGACCCTCGCCGGTTATTGTCCTGGATTCTCAGCCATGGTCTGTCATTCCTAGACTTTGGGTTAGTTCTCCTCCTTACCTATATGCTGCTGCTAATTATCGGCGAGCGGCGTACCTTTTGGATGGTGCGAGGACTAATCTATTTAATGCTGGCCTCGGTGATTAGCGATGCTCTAGGATTGCGCTTGCTGGGGTTAGTCCTAGAAAAATTGATTTTGGGGGCAGCTGTGGCGATCGCTGTGATTTTTCAGTCGGAATTCCGCCGTTTTTTAGAATTATTGGGCAAAGGTCAAGTGTGGGAGTTATTTCAGAAAAGTTCCCCCACTCCCAAGACCGATAATGTCATTGATGAGTTAGTGGACGCGGTGAAGGATCTATCTCAAAATCGCACCGGTGCGCTGATGGTATTAGAAACCAGTGGCAATCTCGATACCAAGGTGTTTGTCAATCCGGGGGTGACGCTCAATGGCCAAGTATCTAAGGAATTAATTCAAACTATTTTTCAAACTAAAACTTTACTGCACGATGGAGCCGTATTTATTCGGGGCGATCGAGTGGTGGCCGCTGGTGTTATTCTACCCCTATCGGAGCGCAGTACCTCTAGGCAATTAGGCACCCGTCATCGGGCAGCCATGGGCATTACCGAAAGGCTAGATAATTGTATCTGTATTGTGGTTTCTGAGGAAACCGGCTCGATTTCCCTCGCGTCCGGGGGTAATTTGGATCGGCCTTTAACCAGTAGTAAACTAAAAGAGCTGCTCGAAGCGAAGTTTTCTCCGTCGGGAGAGGGGGAAGTGGTCGCACCGAGTTGGGGACGTTTAGGGCGTACAATTGGCTTAAAAGGCCGTCTAATCTTAGAAAAATTCTCCCGTTCGCCTAGCGCAACCCCGAAAGATAGAAAATGACTGTTAAACCGAGCTTGTCACCAGAATTACCTACGGATTTAGATAAAAACCGTTTGCCTCAGCACGTCGCAGTGATTATGGATGGGAACGGTCGTTGGGCGAAAAGTCGTGGTTTGCCACGGATTATGGGCCATCAACGGGGAGTAGATGCACTCAAAGACTTGCTGCGCTGTTGTGGTGAGTGGGGGATTCCCGCTTTAACCGCTTACGCTTTTTCTACGGAAAATTGGGGTCGTCCCCTCGAGGAAGTAGAATTTTTAATGACTCTATTCGAGCGGGTTTTGCAGCGGGAATTGGAAGAAATGATGCAGGAAAATGTCAAAATTCGCTTTATTGGTAATTTAGCAGCCTTGCCAGAGTCTTTAAGACGGGAAATTGCTAAATCTCAAGCAGAAACTAGCAAAAATTCCGGTATTCAATTTACGGTGGCTGCTAATTATGGTGGCCGAGAGGAGATCGTGCAAGCTTGTCAGGCGATCGCTCGTCAGGTGCAACAGGGTTTAGTCTCCCCAGAAGCGATCGATGAATCTCTCTTTGCACAGTATCTTTATACTGCCGGGATTCCTAACCCAGACCTGTTAATTCGCAGTAGTGGGGAAATGCGAATTAGTAATTTTTTACTCTGGCAAATGGCCTACGCGGAAATCTACGTTACTGACACCCTCTGGCCCGATTTCGATCGAGTGCAATTTCACCACGCTTTAAAAGATTATCAGGGTCGTCATCGTCGTTTTGGCAAATTATAAGGGCTACAGCCCAAATTTAGCGAAATAGCCCCTGTGGGGCAGTTAAAGGACAATTTTTGATTTTTCACTTTTTATCTTAAACTTCCTGGGGCAACGGTTAAACCGCGACGGGGGGCCGTTTGTGATCCTCTCCATTTCCCCAATACGGTAATCCGTAAATCGGCCAGAGCTAGACTTTTTCCCCGGCTAAAATAAAATGGGATGGAGAATAACTATCGACGATAAGCCGTTTTAAGATTATGGGATTCTTTGACTCAGAAGTGGTTCAACAGGAAGCTAGACAGCTATTTGAGGATTACCAGTCCCTCACACAACTGGGCAGCGAGTACGGTAAATTCGATCGAGAGGGTAAAATCATCTTTATCGATAGGATGGAAGAGTTAATGGAACGCTACAAGATATTTATGAAGCGTTTCGAGTTATCTGAGGATTTTTCCGCCCAAATGACCGTAGAACAGCTAAAAACCCAATTAGGTCAATTTGGCATGACTCCCCAAATGATGTTCGACCAAATGCAGCAAACCCTTGAGCGGATGAAGGCAGAAATTCGCTAAAATTGCCGATATTTATCGGGTATTGGCTGTCTTTTGCCCGATAATGGCCTCTACAGGTTACTGCTGAGAAATTTGGGGTTTCTGCGGTTTGCGGTTTTTTGAGAACGATGATCTAATAATTTTAAGTAGGTTAGCTGGTCACTAACCCCGCACTAAAAGCGACGGGGCTTGCCTAGACCAATTTAGGCGACGCAAGTAGAGACTACCGCATCGAGACACAATCTGGCCCAGACCTCCGAATACTTCCCTAGTTCGGATTCTCTCTAAGCTTTATTGGTAAAGCGTTGTTAGACAAGACATCTTGATTGTGTTGCGGGAAGGGACTTTAACTTTACTCTTAAGGATTATCTCCATGCCAAGAGTTCCTGTTATCTCAAAAGACGGAAAGCCGTTAATGCCCACCAAACCCAGTCGGGCCAGACGGTGGATCAAAGAAGGAAAAGCTATCGGTAAATTTAACGACTTAGGTATTTTCTATGTCCAGCTAACCACTGAATCCTCTAACAATAAAACCCAACCGATTGCTATTGGTATTGACCCGGGTAAATTATTTTCGGGAATTGGTGTTCAATCCTCTCTTTTTACTCTTTGGAAGGCTCACTTAGAACTTCCTTTTAAACGAGTAAAAGAGCGCATAGACAATAGACGGTTAATGCGAAAAGGACGTAGAGTAAGACGGATTAACCGCCAACTTTCTTTTAATCTAAGAGCGCATCGACAAAAACGATTCTCAAATAGAAAACAAGGAAAATTAGCTCCCTCAATCAGAGCTAATCGTCAACTTGAACTTC
>NZ_SFBO01000177.1:0-26430 GCF_007095705.1 Microcystis sp. Msp_OC_L_20101000_S702 | reverse complement strand
CTTCCGTGAATTCTAGGTTAATCATGTTTTTAATGAGTGCTTTGCTTCTAATTATGACTCTTGAACTATATTATTGTCTTTGAGTAAAAAATGCAAGTTATAACCGTGCAAAGTATATCCCCGTTGAAAGCGACTGGTAATACAGCAGTTATCTTAATGGTGAGATCACTTCTGTAGTGGTGAACTTTTATCTGTTTGTCCCTGTGGAATTGCCTTCAATCCATTCGTAAAAAACCATAGATTCTGGGGAACAACGGCTGCATCCTCCGCATTTTTCTAGGGAAATCAGGCGAATTCGCCCTTTTTTCAGCAAGCGATCGAGCATAGGACTTAAGGCATCCGCTGACATCCGAAAGTGTGTGGATAAGTCAGCCAGAGATGCTTTCTGATTTTTGGCAAGATAAGCCTGTATATCGGTTAAAATCATGGTTTATAAGCGAAAAAATTGATAAAAATTGCTTGATTGCGGTGGGTTACGGCGAATCTAAATAATTTGTTAGTTGCCTAGCTTTTTGTCGCCTAACCCACCCTACTTTTAAATTGCCGGACGGTTGATTTTTCGGGGACGGAGATTTTTTAAGATGAATAAAACCCCGACTACGGTTAAACCCATCAAGACTATCCAAAAGAGAGAAAATCCCGGATGTCGAGAAAAAGTGGCGATTTGATAGAAGGAAGTGGCAACAATATAGGCCATTCCTGTGGTCCAGAAGGCAATAAAAGCAGTCCAACCGGCATTAGTTTCGCGATATACTGCCGATGTGGCCGAAACACAGGGAAAATAGAGCAGAACAAACAATAGATAGGCAAAAGCACCCGCTTGACCATCAAATCTTTTCACCATTGCGCCAAAGATTCCTAAATCTACTTCTTGCTTCTCGGCAGCCGTTTTTTGATCTTGCAGATCACCAATATTTAAACCCAAGGGATCAAGTAATTGATTGGGTAATTGCGCTAAATTGGCGGGAATAGTGGCAATAGCTCGGTGAATTTGCCCCCAAAAGTCGAATTTTGCCACCGCTGCCCCCTTATTCGGGTTATCTTCCCCTGCTAGTTGGCTGTAAATTGAGTTTAATGTGCCTACCATCGCTTCTTTGGCAAAAACTCCCGTAAAAATGCCCACCGTTGCCGGCCAATTTTGCTGCTCTAGTCCCATGGGTGAGAAAATAGGAGTTACAGCTTTACTGGTGGCACTTAAAACCGATCGCTCGCTGTCTTGATTACCAAAAGAACCATCAAAACTGAGGGAGTTGAGTAGTCCCAAAATCATCACCATTAAAACGATAACTCGTCCAGCTTTCCATAAAAACGCTTGCAGACGTTCCCAAGTGCGAATTAAAACTCCTTTTAGACGCGGTAGATGATAGGGAGGCAATTCCATAATAAAGTGACTGACTTCTCCCTTGAGTAGGGTTTTTTTCATCACCAATCCCGTCAAAATAGCGGCGAGAATTCCTAAGATATAAAGACCAAAAACGATGTTTTGACCACCTATGGGGAAAAAAGCCGCCGCAAATAGGGCATAAACAGGTAATCTGGCCCCACAGGACATAAAAGGATTCATCATAATCGTCATTAAACGATCACGAGAATTTTCTAGGGTCCTGGTGGCCATAATTGCCGGCACATTGCAACCAAATCCCACTAGCATGGGGACAAAGGATTTACCCGGCAATCCCACCAAACGCATCAATCGGTCCATGACGAAGGCTGCCCGGGCCATATAGCCAGAATCCTCTAAAATTGACAAAAAGAGGAACATAAAGCCAATTACGGGGATAAAAGTGGCGACGGTTTGCACACCTCCCCCCGCTCCATCAGCGAGCAGAGCAATTAGCCAACCTGGGGTATGGATTGTTTGTAAAACTTGGGACAAACCATCGACAAAGATAGTCTGGGCAGTTAAATCGAAGAAATCGATAAAGGCATCACTAACATTGATGGTAAACAAGAACATTAGGTACATTACGCCCAAAAATATCGGAATTCCTAACCAGCGATCGAGAACAATCCGATCAAGGCGATCAGACATAGTATCATTTATCTGTCCAGTCCGTTGAGTGGCTCCCTGGGTAACTTGTTGAATAAAGCCATAACGAGTATCAGCAATTAAAATATCAAGGTCTTCCCCTAAAACTTGGTGTATTTGTCGTCTATGCTTGACGATAATGCTTAATAGTTCCTGGGAGCGCAATTCTGGGGCGATGCGATCCTCGTATTGCAGTAGATTTAAAGCGGTCCATCTTGGCTCAACGATCCTTTTACTGCTATGGTCGTTAATGTAGGCAACAATCTCGTTAAGAGCTTCCTCAATTACCGCAGGATAAGCCACATAAGCGGCAGTATGGCTAATATCATCGACTAATTCCCCAATTTTTTGCTTTAATTCTCCGATTCCCTCCCCTTTAACCGCACTAATCGCCACGACAATTGCATCCATGCGAACGCTTAAGAGTTGCGGATTAACCACAATACCCCTAGTTTTGGCCACATCCATCATATTCAGGGCAATCAACATCGGTAAACGCATCTCCATGATTTGGGTAGTCAGGTAGAGATTGCGCTCTAAATTGGCAGCATCGACGATATTAATCACTAAATCCGCTTCTCCTGACAGCAGATAGTCCCTAGCGACTAATTCATCCATTCCTGTCTCCCCTTCTTCCACATCGAGGGAATAGACTCCGGGTAAATCCACAAGGGTGATATCTTCCCCGTTAACTTGAAATCTTCCCTCTTTGCGATCAACTGTTACTCCCGGCCAGTTGCCGGTCCGTTGATTGGACCGGGTGAGAGCATTAAAAAGGGTAGTTTTGCCACAGTTAGGATTGCCGATTAAGGCGATAATGGGTTTGACCATAATTTAGGATATTGAGTGATGAATAGGCTTAGATGATTAAATTTAGCTTTTTGGGTCTATTTCTTCGACGATTAAAGTGTCTGCCTCCTGTTTACGCAGACTGAGATGAAATCCCCGCACTCGAATCTCGACGGGATCCCCCAAAGGTGCGACGCGAATAACGGTAAACTCTGTCCCCGGAGTTAATCCCATTGATAACAATTTTCCTTTGTATCCGCGCAATGCTCGGTCATAACCGATGACTTTACCCGCTTTTCCTATGGGTATCTCCCGCAGAAATGTTCTTACTTCAGTTAGGTCTTTTTTGGGTTCCAGTTTTTTCGGTTGAATGTCACTAACGAGGATTTTTTCGGCCATTTCCGCCCCGATACCGATACGATTGTCTTGAATGCCAATTAAAACTGATCCCCTCGGTTGGGAGCTAATTACCTGTAATTGAATGCCGGGGTTTAATCCCATACCTAGGAGTCGATTGATCCCTCCTGTCCCCTGAAATCCCACTAACCAGACGGTTTTTCCCATTTCCACTTGTGCTAAAGGATAAGTGGCAGCAAAGTCATTACCCGTGGGAGTGACATTATCTAATTCTGTCTTTTTACCACCCCAACGGAAAAATTGGGCTTTATTTGGCGATTTTTCTGGTTTTTCTGGTTCATTCGGTCTAATTTTATCGTCCATGCTTTTCTTATCTCCAAAGGTAAGGTAATGAAGGTCTTTCATTCAAGAGTGATAATAATTCCTTGATAGCTCATCGAGTTTACTGAAGTAGCCAAAGGGTGAGAACTGCACTACTGTCAGCCTCAGTCAACGGTTTTGAAACTGTCCAAGACTTGCGATCGCTAAAAATAAATGCTAATTATTCTCAATTACCAGTCTAATCTAAAAGGGGAGACAGGAAAGAAAATTTTTTCTTTAAAAAAGTCGCCAGTCTCCGGTAAATGGCGATCGCTGAGAGACGAAAATATTCACTAATGCTGGCAAAATTCTCCCTTGCAAGGGAGATTCCCCCAGCTATCTACCAATTAATTGCACCCAGCTACTGGGAACAGAAAAAGCTATATTTATAAGTAAATCGAATCTGTTTTTCTGTTTAAAGACCTATGGATAACAAAATTCTCGACGTTCACCATCTCACCGTTGAATTTTCCAATCAGAAAAGAACAACAGTCGCCGTTAATAACATTAGTTTTAGCTTGCAGAAAGGTCAAGTTCTCGGTTGTGTGGGGGAGTCGGGTTCAGGAAAATCTGTCACCTCCCTCGCACTCATGGGATTGGTTCCCTCTCCGGGAAAAATTACCCGGGGAGAAATTTGCTTTCGTCCAGCAAAAGGTCAGTCAATGCAAGTAGTAGATTTATTATCTATTCCCCCGGAAGAATTTCGTTATTATCGCGGGGGAGAAATGGCAATGATTTTCCAAGAACCAATGAGTTCTCTTAATCCAGTGTATAACATCGAGTTTCAACTCACTGAAGCAATTTTACTGCATCAAAAAGTCACCCCCGAACAGGCAAAAAATCAAGCCATCTCTCTACTGCAAGAAGTGCGCTTATTACCCAGTGATGAACAGTTAGAGGAGAAGTATATAGAAACTTTTCCCTTAGAAAATAAGGGTCATGTTAGAGAAAAAATTAGAACTTATATTCAAGAACAAAAAGAAGCAATTCTCAAGCGTTATCCTCACGAATTATCGGGGGGACAATTACAAAGGGTAATGATTGCCATGGCGATTTCTTGTAATCCTACTCTATTAATTGCTGACGAACCAACCACCGCTTTAGATGTGACTGTCCAAGCAGAAATATTAAGATTATTACGCGATTTGTGTAAAAGCGATCGAGAAATGTCAATGGTTTTTATCTCCCACGATTTAGGAGTTATTAACGAAATTGCCGATCAAATTGTCGTGATGTATCAAGGAGAAATTGTCGAACAGGGAACAAAAGAAGAAGTATTAAATTATCCCCAACATCCCTACACAAAAGGTTTACTTGCCTGTCGTCCTCGCTTAAACTCTCGTCCAGAAAAATTACCCACTGTCAGCGATTTTTTACAAGTGGAAAAAGACTCTCAAGGTAAGATTATTGACTTACAGGAAATTACTCCACCAGCAGTTAAATTTATTACTCTCCAGGAGGAAGAAAGCAGAATTGAAGGTTTACAACATCACGAGAATATTTTATCGGTAGAAAATTTATCGGTTAGATTTCCAGTTAAGGGAGTTTTCGGGCAAGTAAAGACCTTTTTTAATGCCGTAGATCAGGTCAGTTTTGCCGTTAAACGGGGGGAAACCCTGGGTTTAGTCGGTGAGTCGGGCTGCGGAAAATCTACCTTAGCAAGGACAATTCTGCGCTTAATTCCTGCCACTTCTGGAGATATCTATTTCCGAGGAGAAAATCTGGCTAAATTAAACCCCAGCGATCCAAAATTAAGACTACTGCGACGGGAATTACAGATAGTTTTTCAGAATCCCTACAACTCCCTGAATCCCCGTTTATCCATCGGTAAAGCAATTTTAGAACCGATGGTTATTCATCATACTGGCGGCAATTCCCAAAAGCAACGGCAAAGAGTAGAATATTTATTAGAACGAGTTAAACTTGATCCTACTTGGTTTGATCGCTATCCCCATCAATTATCGGGAGGACAACGACAAAGGGTGTGTATTGCCCGCGCTTTAGCCTTAAATCCTCAGTTTATTATCTGTGATGAATCTGTCTCTGCTTTAGATGTTTCCGTACAAGCGGAAGTCTTAAATTTACTCAAAGAATTACAGCAGGAATTTAATCTCACTTATATCTTTATTTCCCACGATTTAAGTGTCGTCAGATTTATGAGCGATCGGATTATGGTGATGAATAAAGGTAAAATTGAGGAAATGGGTACAGCTAACGAAATTATCAACTCTCCCCAAAGCGATTACACCCGTAAACTTATCGCTTCCATTCCCCAATTTACCCAAAGTCTTGCTAGTTAAGTAGCTGGTTATAATTGAATTAAAAATGGATTTTAGCTTCGATCCCCCCTGCCCCCCTTGATAAGGGGGGTGTCTGACAACTTTTAACACCTACCTACTTAAAATTAGCAGTCAAACCGAAAGGATTAGCTGCCTCTAATTGTGCCGATAAACCTAACAAAGTGATTTCATCAGCAGGTTTACCCACTAACTGAATTCCCACGGGTAAACCCTGACTATCCACTCCTGTGGGTAAAGCAATCGCAGGTAAACCACTCGCATTAGCAATCGGAGAAGGTGCAATCCACGCAATCATCTTATTAACCGCTTCTTCCGGTGGTAAATTTTCCCACTCACCAATTCCGGGAGGTTGATGTAGGAAAATAGGCAAAAGTAAGACATCAAAATTATCAAACATCGCCACAATTTGCCGCGAAATAACGTGCATCTGCTGCACTGCTTGCAGGTACTCCCCCGCGCTGCCAGAATTCTCTAATAACCATTGGTTCAGGGGACTTAATAACTCCCTGGGAATTGCCGCCGCTGCCGTTCCCGCTTGCCAAATACGGCGAAAAGGAGCGATTAAAGCCTGTAAATCGGGAGAATACTCCGTTAAATGATGCCCCATGTCCTCTAAAATTTTAGCCGTAGCGAGGACAGCATTTTTATAGACGGCAGCCGCTTCGCCGAAGGGGGATATGGAAGTAGAAAAAGCGATTCTTAGGGGTTTTACGCCTCTCTGAGTGGCTTCTAGGAAAGAAAAGGGCGGATCGGGTAGCCAGTAGGGATCGCCCGTCGTATAGCCCGAAATCACGGTAAGCAGCGCCGCCCCATCTGCCACCGTCTTAGAAAGAGTGCCGTTAGTGGCGATACCGCTTTGAAATTCCCCCACCGGGGCATAGGAAACGCGCCCACGACTGGGTTTTATCCCCACCAAACCGCAACAACCCGCCGGAGTACGAATGGAACCGCCACCGTCGGAACCCTGGGCAATCGGGCAGAAACCCGCCGCTACCGCCGCCGCCGCACCGCCACTGGAACCTCCTGCGGTATAATCGCGGTTGAAGGGGTTACGAGTCGGCAAAAAACCCGGATTTTCGGTGTAGGGAAAGGAAGCTAGCTGGGAAGTGGCAGTTTTGCCCAGAAGGATAAAACCCGCCATTTTCATTCTGGTGACGATTCCTTCGTCGTATTGGGCAATATTTCCCTGTAAAGCGGCGATTCCGTAACTAACCGGCATTCCGGCGACGGCATTTAAGTCTTTAATGGCGGTGGGAACTCCAAAAAAAGGCGGTAATTCGGCAGTAGCGGCGATTTGACTTAATTGTTCCGTTTGGGCGCCCGCGGTGGCTAGGGCGCTTTCCCTGGCGACATGGACAAAACTACCAATTTGACAGTCAAATTTCTCAATTCTGTCGAGGTATAAATGGGTTAATTCTAGGGGGGAGATTTGTTTAGTGCGAATCAGTTGGGCTAATTCTAGGGCAGATTTTTGCAATAATTCATCACTCATGAGCGATCGAGTTAAAATAGGTAAGTGAAAATAATTATATTCGTTAGTGATGGAGATGGTTTTAAAAGAAAAAGTAAAAAAAGACCATTACTGTAAAAATTTCCCTATCCCCTATTCCCCCTTGTCTTTGAAAATTATGACCCCACAGTTAATTGAAATTCTCTCGGCTGACGAAATTCGTCGCACTATTACCCGTTTAGCTTCCGAAGTTATCGAAAAAAGTGGCGATTTAAATAACTTGATTTTGATCGGTATCTACACGCGAGGAGTGCCTTTAGCTAATTTAATTGCTAGTCAAATTGAGAGCTTAGAAGGGGTAAAAGTTCCCGTGGGAGCGATCGATATTACCTTCTATCGCGACGATCTTGATCGCATTAAAACCCGCACTCCTGCTAAAACCAAAATGCCCCTAGATGTCACGGGAAAAACCGTGATTTTAGTTGATGATGTTATCTACAAAGGTCGCACAATCCGCTCCGCTTTTAATGCTATTATTGAGTATGGCAGACCGCAAAAAATCCGCTTATTAGTCCTCGTTGATCGTGGTCATCGGGAATTACCAATTCACCCAGATTTTACGGGCAAAAAACTCCCCACCGCAGCCGAGGAACAGGTAAGAGTTTATCTACAGGAGATTGACGGCAAAGATGGGGTGGAATTAATCAAATAAACAGATAATTGGTAACTAATCCCAAGAGGAAAATAAACAGAATTGCCTCGATAATATCGGCAAAAATATCACTTATTGAATTTTTTCCTGTTGAAAACACTGAACAAATTTAACCATCGAATTACCAAAGCGTGCTGAAGCTTTCACCCTCTATATATTTGCTAAATACAAAAATAATCTATTTCTAGGGCAAGGTAAAAGCAGCAATTACAGGATAATGATCGGAGGGAATAAGATTCAGCCAACGGGAAGGATCTACTTTCACCCAATCTAACTGCAAACGGCTATCATAATAAATGGTATCGATGGCTAAATAGGGGGTATCGGTGTAATTATTAAAGCTCATTTGTTCCGCTAATTCCAAATCGGCTAAAGCGTCCTTTAATTTAATTTCTGACTGGAGAGGTTGAGTTAAAATCTGACGGGGTAATCGTTGAGAATTAACATTAAAATCCCCCGTTAAAAACAGGTAATCTTTTGTTAAATCTAGTTGACAAAAACGCTCCTGTATGCACTTAGCACCTAAGTCCTTAGCTTTGTCGCTATAGTAATCGAGATGGGTGTTATAAAACTGCAAAGTTTGCCCCTCAAGAGTGCGAAATTTAGCCCCCGTTACCATGCGGGGATAAGGATTACCCCAAGCTTCGGTAATACTGCCAATAACATCGGGAGTTTCTGATAGCCAAAATTCGTAAATTTCTAAACATTTTAACCGACTTGGTTGATACAAAATCGCACAATGTTCATCTAATCCTGTCCCTCTGCGATCACTACCTAAACTTTGGTATTTTGGCAATAAACGGTGTAGATCCAATAGTTGATTAGCGCGAGCTTCCTGAGTACCAATTATATCGGGAGAATAGTGAGCAATTAGAGCCGCTACTGCTTCCCTTCTTACTCGCCAATTACGCTCATCAGGATCGGGTTTATCGTAGCGAATATTAAAGGACATCGCTGTTAGTTTCATAGCAAAATGGAGAATAGGGAAGATGGAAGGGAATGGGTAGTTCTGTCAGTAAATAGTAATCAGTAATCAGTGAACTGAAAACCCACATCTGATAACAAGGTCTGAATCTAAAACCTAATTTGTTAAGCTAAAAGCTTTGATGTGCTTAGTTTCTAACCTTCTTTTTAGGTAGGAGAATTGCCAGATTCTGTGTTTTGCCCCTTGCCTCTTGCCTTGAGAAGCTGATAACTGATAACTGCCTTTTTCTAGGATCGAGAATCAGAATCTATATCTGTCTTCACTTCGGGGATAATATCCGGTCTTTGGGCATCTTCCCAACCAACCGGGCGCTTAGAATTATACCAAGCGATCGAACCGATGGTGACAGCAGCGAGAAAACCGACCACATAAACTGCCACGAAATAAACGGGGAATTTGCCACTGGCCACTTCTAGGAGTAGATACATAATTTTTTCACGATTAAGCTTTTAATTTGTATATCTTAACAGAATCGGCCCCCTCATCCCTATTCTCGATCGCTACTGGTCCACCAACCGGAAGGAAGCCAAATACCGCCATGGATAGCTATTTTTGCTGGTGTCATCACATATCCCCAGGCTTCGCAGATTAATTCTCGCTCTAGATTATAAATAGGGATTCTGCGACGCTGATACTCGTTTTCTTCTGCAGCTCTGCCGGGTTGATAATCTTCCAAACTATCCAAAAGCCCAATATCATAATCTGCGTTAAAAGTCAATAAAATTCCCTTCACCCAGCCATCCCCCTCGGTCAGTCCGGGATAACCGAGGGCGGTAAGATGGTATAAATGCCCCCTTGTGTAGGCGGTTTTAGAGTTGATCACTTTTCCTGCACAGTAGGCAGAATAGTTACTCTCTTTAGGTTTCAGGGTTCCATAAACAAAGACTTCCATCATCAGTCCAATTGTGCCGCTACTCCTCCTAATAGGATATCGCGAACAAATTGACTGGCTAAAAGTTCCTGGGGAAAACCGAGGGAAATGGCACTGATATTATCAAGTCGTTGCAGCTGTTCCCCAGTCAGGTTAAAATCCACACAGGCGAGATTATCCTGCAATTGGGACAATCTTCGAGCGCCAATGATAGGAATTATGGGGTTAGGGCGATTTCTGAGCCAATTTAACGCCACTTGTGCCGGTGATTTCCCGATTTCTCTGGCAATCTCTAGGACGGTCTCGGCAATTTTCAGATCGCGATCGAGAATTTGAAAAGGTTGGTCGGTCATGCTTAAACGACCATCGACGGGGTTGGGTTGATTATATTTTCCCGTTAAAACTCCTCCTCCCAGGGGACTCCAAGCTGTCACACCGATGTTTAATGCTTTGGCCATAGGCAATAATTCCCGTTCGGGGGTGCGTTCCTTGAGAGAATATTCTATTTGTAGTCCGATAAAGGGTGTCCATCCCCGTAGGGTGGCCAGGGTGTTTGCTTGGGAGACAATCCAAGCAGGACTGTCAGAAATGCCGATATAAAGCACTTTTCCCATCCTGACCAAATCATCGAAAGCACGCATCACTTCCTCCATAGGAGTGAGAGAGTCCCAAATATGAAGCCAGAGTAAATCGATATAATCAGTACCTAAACGCTTTAAACTAGCTTCTACCGCCTGAAAGAGGTTTTTTCGATGATTTCCGCAGGCATTGACATCCCCGGGACGGGTGTTGAGAGAATATTTCGTGGCGATTACCCATTTTTCTCGATCGCCCTTGACAAATTCCCCCACTAATGTTTCACTGGTTCCGTTAGTGTAGATATTAGCAGTATCGAGAAAATTGCCGCCCGTTTCCGCAAAAGCCTGAAAAACCGCCCGACTTTCCTCTTTATCCGCTCCCCAACCCCAATCTTCCCCGAATGTCATCGTCCCTAGACATAGTTCGGAAACTCGCAGACCACTATTACCTAAAAGTTTGTAACGCATAATTAACTAAAATTTTGAATAAGAAGTTAATTATAATTGAATTTGATCGACAGCTAACCCTGGCCTCAGTGGTTATACTAAATTCCGTTGAGAAGGTATAGAGGAGCGGGGAGCGGGGAGCGGTGAATCTGCCTGTCCACAAATGGTGCTGATAATATGGTTAGCATGGAAGCGCAAATGCAAACTTGCGATGATGTTTTCCTCGGGGATTTCTTCTTTGAACAGATGCTCTTTTTCTTCCTCACTTTTGCCACTTTTTTCTACATCTAAAAAGGCTTGTAAGTGTTGCGGATCGATGGTAAATTCTTACGACTAATAGGGATCAAGGCGGGTAATATTTGCTGATTGGAAACAGACGATATCTAAATCAATTAGTCCATCAAGAACAGCGATTTTGATGCGTGGATCGCCTTTTGTCTGGGAGCGAAGAGCGGTCATTCCGGCGATAGCATTGAGATCAGGCATAGTTTTTGCAGGTTTTGAAGAACAGTTATAGAATAAAAGCTAGATAACAAAAATAGGGGAATTAAAGATGAGTTCAATGACCCAAACGGTACAATCCTCAACCACAATTCAGGAACCTTCGACCACAGCGTATTGCGCTTCCCCTTTACCCGACCACACCCAACTCCCCGATAAAGATGGAAGTTTTGTGAAAAACTATCAAGAGCCTCCCCAAGCAGACCTTTTAACGCATACTATTACACCCCTTTTAGAACAATTACATCCTGACGGTAATTACTGTCTGGGTCGAGATTGTGGGATTTATTGGCGATTGCCAGAGTATCCAGAATCCCTAGAAAAAGGTGCTGTTGCTCCCGATTGGTTTTATGTTCCCCATGTCCCCACGACTATTGATGGTCAAGTTCGCCGTTCCTTTGTGATGTGGAAAGAAACCATTGAACCGGTTATTGCCTTAGAATTTGTCTCTGGTAATGGTGAAGAAGAACGGGATAAAACGCCTGTTAAGGGTAAATTTTGGATCTATGAGCGAGCGATTCAAATTCCTTTTTATGGGATTTATGAAGTTAACAAGGCTCAGATCGAGATGTACCAGTTAGTTAATGGTCGTTACCAAAAAATGACTCCTAATCAGCGCGGTCATTATCCCATTACTCCTTTAAAGGTAGAGTTAGGAATTTGGCAAGGGGAATACCAAAATCAGTTCTTTCCCTGGCTTCGCTGGTGGGATGGGGAAGGTAACTTGTTGTTAACTTCCCAGGAATCCACTCAACAGGAACGACAACGAGCCGAACAGGAACGACAACGAGCCGATCGCCTAGCGGAACAGTTAAGGGCCTTGGGGATAGAACCTAAAGATTAGATCTCTTGCATAAGTCTAGACAAAATAGGATAAAATAGTCCAAGAGTTAAGATTGAAAGATGACTTACGAACAAGTAAGGGACTTGCGTATTAATAAATTACCATCTAGTATGGTAACTGAACTGACTGAAAAAATCAAATCAAGCTTGAAAGATGCGGCAAAAAAGCTGACAGGTTTTAAGAAAAGGGCTTTTATGGCGCAAGTAACTATAGACTATTTTCCCCAGACCTCAAAATATCTCTGTTGCGATTGAATCCTAATCTCGATATTTTGCGAGTAGGTGAACCCGATGCACCACCACTGGGAACTTTAGACCCAGAAATCCTAGATTATGTTGCATCATTTCAACGGTTGTTAGTTACCAAATAATTGTCGCAGTATGCCCGGACACCTGAAAACCCATTGGGATAAGGGGGGACATATTTGGGGTTTACTATGGTTGCGTCCCAGTGCTAATTTAGAAATCTGGGCAGAAGAATTATATCTGATTTGGGAAGCATCCGAAGCAGAAGAATGGATTGACCGAGTTGATTGGATTCCCTTTTAAATCTTCGCTATTTTTCAATCTTACCAGCGATCGCATCTAGTCTTGCTTTGATTCCGGTCATCCACTGGTTAAACTCGGCCGATTGCCAGTCGATAGCTTCCTTCCGTAGCCTTATCTCTTCCGTTGTTTTTTCGGTGGCTTCTAACCGGATATTTAATTCTGTAATCATCATTGCCTCAAGTATCTATGGATTCTTTACGGCAGGGAACTTGACATATTAATCAATGGGAATCACCCTCTTTACGGAAATTTTGCCGTTGACATCCTCACCACCGTAAAATAGACGGCGATTACCACTTGCCACCGTCACGCACCCAAAAACCATGAAGCGTTTTTTCCTTTTAGCGATCGCCTTACTATTGGTGTTCTGTCAGAACCTTCCCTCCTCAACCTTAGCCAATACCCGCACTTGCACGGTGGTCAGGGGTTCGGTACACGACGGGGACACGATTAGGGTCGATTGTGACGGAAAACAGCAGAGAATCAGATTCGCCTGTGTTGATGCCCCAGAAATCAAACAGGAAAACGGCATCGTTAGTCGTGACCACTTGCGATCGCTTCTTAACCGGGCAAATAACCAAGTCACTATCAATGCTATCGATACAGATCGCTTCGGGCGTACCGTGGCCGAGGTGTACGCCAACGGTCAGCTAGTTCAACTGCAGCAGGTAAAGGACGGTATGGTTTGGGCTTACGATCGATTCAAGGCTGACTGTCCCAGCTGGAAGGAAATCGAAAGGGCTTTTACCGAAACTCGATCGAACCGCAAGGGAATTTGCGGGGGAAACCCGATGCCACCCTGGGAATGGCGAAAACGGAATCGGTAGTTTTTGATCTGTAGATATAGGGAAATTGCAAGGGTGAATTATGAACAGAGATATTATTACTGGAATGGACGGCGAGATTTATGCCAGACTGGATCTGAGTCGGGAATGGGGCGGGGCGCTCGATCTGGGAACCGCAAGGACGGGAAAAAGCTTCGAGGTTGACGGTCATTTAGGGGAAACTAATCGCTGCGGCGTTTGGGATAGTGTGGACAGACTAAGATTCAGGACTTCGCGTAACCTTCGTTTGGAACTCGCCACCGATCCCAACGTGATCACCGAGTTAGTGCGATTCGATAGTAAGGGTGTCGCAACTGTTGTTGGCTCGGTTGAATACGGCGGGAGCGAAGCGCTGGCTCTGCCAGTTCGATTATCCTTGAATTTAACACCGGGTCGCTACGGCCTCAGCTTCTTTGTCGAGGGAGATTTGATCTCCTATCAGGTTAATGCCAGTTTCATTTAGGGCTGTTGACTGATCGCTGATAACTGATAACTGATAACTGATAACTGAGAAGGCGTTACTGAATCAAGGTATGAATGCCAACTGTGCATCGTGTCCAAAAGTTAGTTTGGGTCTAGGTTTTAAAAATCCCACAAGAGAAGATTCATACTAAATCTGGTTATTAAAAACTGATTATTTATCCCCCCTTTTGCCTCTTGCCTTTTGCCTTTCCTGATATTTAGCCTATACTCAACGGATTTAGTATCATATCTCAAATCAGCAACGCCTGTTAAGCTGATTAACAGCTGATCAGCAAGAAATTAAGTTTGTCATTAATTTTCATTTAACAAAAAAACAGCACCCATCAGGATGCTGTTTGTCAAGAAAATGTTACAAAACTTAAGCTAAAGCCGCCATTTTCACCTCGTTATGAGCGAGGATATTTTGTAACTCCTCCGCGTCCACGGTTTCTTTTTCCACTAACATTTGCGCTAACTGGTCCAAGATGGCGCGGTTATTGACTAAAACCTCTTTAGCGCGACGATAGGCCTGTTCCACTAAGTTACGCACCTCCTCGTCAATAGCGGCCGCAGTTTCATCGGAGAAATCTCGATCGGAAGCGATATCACGACCTAGGAAAACATTCCCATTTTGACGACCTAAGGCCACCGGCCCGAGGCGATCGCTCATTCCGAAACGAGTTACCATTTGCCGCGCTACTCGTGCCACCTGTTGCAGGTCATTAGAAGCACCCGTAGTTACTTCCTCCTCACCGAAGATAATTTCTTCAGCTAAACGACCCCCCAAAGCTACAGCCATCTGATTTTGCAGATAAGCGCGAGAATATAACCCGGATTCCATGCGATCCTCGCTAGGAGTGAACC
This sequence comes from Microcystis sp. Msp_OC_L_20101000_S702, assembly GCF_007095705.1. Taxonomy (NCBI): domain Bacteria; kingdom Bacillati; phylum Cyanobacteriota; class Cyanophyceae; order Chroococcales; family Microcystaceae; genus Microcystis; species Microcystis sp. Msp_OC_L_20101000_S702. The sequence goes on along the minus strand of NZ_SFBO01000177.1, from coordinate 11,509 downwards.
AAGTTAAACCCCCAGCGCGACCTCGAGGAATAATACTAATTTTCTGGACAGGATCATAATCCGGCATTAAAGCACCCACCAAAGCGTGACCAGCTTCATGGTAAGCAACTAAAGTTTTGCGTTTTTCGCTCATGACGCGATTTTTCTTCTCAGGACCTGCTAGGACACGATCGATCGCATCGTTGATCTCATCCATAGAAATCTCGGTTAAATTGCGACGTGCCGCTAAAATTGCGGCTTCGTTGAGCAAATTAGCTAGATCGGCACCGGTAAAACCGGGGGTACGACGGGCGATTTTATCGAGATCCACGTCTTGGGCCAAAGTTTTGCCTCTGGAGTGGACATTAAGGATTTCCTTACGGCCAGCGTAATCGGGACGATCCACAACCACTTGGCGATCGAAACGACCCGGACGTAATAAAGCGGCATCCAATACATCAGGACGGTTAGTGGCGGCGATAATGATAATACCTGTATTACCTTCAAAACCGTCCATTTCCGTTAATAATTGGTTGAGGGTTTGTTCCCGTTCATCGTTACCACCCCCTAAACCGGCACCCCGTTGACGACCGACAGCATCAATCTCATCGATAAAGACGATACAAGGTGCATTCGCTTTCGCTTGTTCAAATAGGTCGCGGACGCGAGAAGCACCCACCCCGACGAACATTTCCACAAATTCCGAACCGGAAATGCTAAAAAACGGGACTCCTGCTTCTCCAGCTACTGCGCGAGCGAGTAGGGTTTTACCAGTCCCCGGAGGACCGACTAAAAGGACTCCTTTGGGGATTTTTGCCCCAATTGCCGTGAAGCGATCGGCATTTTTCAGGAAGTCCACCACTTCGTTTAATTCTAATTTTGCCCCTTCAATCCCGGCCACATCACCGAAAGTAACCTGGGTTTGGGGTTCCATCTGTACTCTTGCTTTCGATTTGCCGAAGTTCATCGCTTGGGAACCGGGACCACTTTGAGCGCGACGGAGCAAGAAAAATAGACCAACAAGAAGCAATATAGGGAAAAATAGGCTACTGAAGGCTCTTACCCATACTCCTTCTTCTCTTTGGGGCAGTACGGAAATATCAACGTTATTTTCTGCCAAGATGTTGATTAATTGCGGATCGTTGGGCAGGTTAACTAATACATTTGCTCCATCTTGGGTGGGTACGATCGCTCGTTGCCGGTCGGCACTTAAGCGCACGGTTTCTACTTTACCTTCGCGTACTTCCTGTAAAAATTCACTATACTTCCAAGTTTGTTGCACTGCTGGCTGGCGATCAAAGAAAGCTGAGGCCAAGGCAAGGACTACGATTAACAATAGGGCATATAGTCCCGCATTGCGCCATTTTTTGTTATTACCGTTTTTGTTCACGCTGTCGAACTCCTGATAAATTGAGGATGATCTTATCGGTTGTTAAGGGGTTGTTAACTTATGTTAACGTTTCTCAGGAACAGTGGACAGGTTTTTTTTAAAAGATGCCCCTCGTAGTCCTCCCTGGGGGTTAGCTGTTGGGGGTGGGGGAGTGGGTAAAAAAGCCATTTACTGTGGCTCTCCTCGACCGAGTATGATCAATTTGTAACAAAATGCCAAAATACTGCATAAAAGCTGCAAGTGGAACGATAGAGAGTTTAGTTGACCTCCACGGGGACTAGCTAGATGAAAAAACGAGAGACTTTGCTGGAGAAGTTTTGTTGCTTTTTAGTTTTGCAGCAAAATAGGACAGAATGGAATTGCGATCGGCGTTTGCGTCGTAACATGGAAAGCTATGGCCCAATCGATCCTAATGTCGAGTCCGAGGAATATTGGTCTCTATTCTTTCACCAACAGTATCAGAATCCCGGTTCCAAAAATCATCTTTTTCGTGGGCATTTATATGCTTATTTGCAGGAACCTTGCTACTGGGCAGCTGCCGAAATCTATCAAAAATATCAAGCTAAACTAGATTATCAGATTGAAGACTACTTTAACGAAGGAATTCTTGATTTTGAGGCTATCTTAGCTGACTTTAAGCCTTTATTCTCCACTCGCTTCGATAATTTTGCCACTCAGAGGATTAAATATCGCTTAATCGATCGCATCCGTCAGATTAGTCAAGCATTCGGCCATAATACTTGGAGCCTACTACTTAATTCTACCGGAGCGCGTCTCAGCCAAGCTCTCCAGGCGAGGGGATTAGTGGGAGAAACTCTCGAAAATTACCTTTTAGCTTGGGATTACTATAAAGAAATTTATGCCCAGGCAAAAATCAAAACCGATGGTAAAATTCAGGAACCCAGTCCAGAAATCTGGCAAAAAATCGCCGCTGCTTATAACTCGGATAGCCACTCTACCATCAAAATCAATTCTGCAACAATTAACCGATGGTTAAAGGATGCAGGACAAGCTATTTTTGATCATTTATTTCCCCAAGGAAAAACAATTTCCCTACAGCAACCTTTCGGGGATGGGGAAAGTAGCACGAGGGAAGAAATGATCGAAGATACTGACCATGATACCCCTTGGCAGCAATTAGAAGCGGCGGAAAATTTTCGCGAGTCGCAACAAAACCACCAAAAAATTCTAGCTTGGTTAGGGGCAGAAATTTCACAGATTTGTCAGCAGCCGCAACAGGCAAAACTGCATCCGCAAATTCAGTTAATTCTAGAGATGACTTATGGGTTAGGGTTGGGACAAGTGGCAATTGCCGCTAAGATTACAGAAATTACCACGGTGGTTATCAAACAATATCAGGTTTCTAGGGAACTGGATAAAGTTTATCGTCACCTCGCTAAAAAGTTTTTACCCTGGGCTAGCGAAAACCTGCATATTCCTTCCCAGTCCCACGATAGAGAAGTTATTAGTAAGGCAATAGAACCATGGCTAACATACTACTATCAAACCAGCGCAACAACTCAGGAGGATTAATTATGGTTAATGATTGGTTAGAACTAACTCCTGATAGCATTTGGCTAGAAATACCCGCCGATATTCAAGAGATAAGTTGGGCAAAAAGTGCCAGTTTTACTGATGCCAGTATTCGTCAGAGATTTTATGTTAATTATCTCTGTCAACAAGTTATTTTTAACTATCTACAGTCAGGGATGCCTGGGGTTAGCTTAGTAGAAAATCAAGAGGATTTCTGGCAACTAGGAGTTAATGGTTTTACCGTTAAATTAGGCGAAAAGTCAGTAATAGTTATTGCCAGCGAAACTCTGGATCTAGAAGCGATCGAAATTCCTCAAGAATGGGTAGATATTCCTCAATTAATTGGTGATTATTATCTAGCTGTACAGGTAAACACTGCCGAAAGTTATCTGAGAATTTGGGGTTATACTACCCATAAAGATATTAAGGAAAAAGGACAATATATTAAGCGCAATCTTAACTACTCTCTACCGAGAAATCAACTGCAATCAGGATCAGATTCTTTGGATTTATGGGGAGAGTGTCAATTACAAGCAGTTAAGATTGAACCAGAAAAGATGGAAGAAAAACTATCTTTAGATAGATTGACAACCTTGCTAGACATCTTAGCTAATCCTCAGTTAATCTTTCCCAGAAAAGCCGTTGCTTTTCTGGAATGGGCAGCAGTTATCGTCAATAGTAACTGGAGAAAAATTTTAATTACCCGTCGGCAAAAATCCCCCGTCAAGTTAACCAATTGGTTTACTGATAATTTCCCCATTGATTGGCAAAGTATCCTCGATTTTAGCTCACTGTCACTGGTTCCAGCATTCAAAAATACAGAAATTAAACGCATCAAAGATTTAGGAGTAGAATTACTGGGAAATCCCCTCGCTTTGATGATTACTATCGCTAAAATTGAAGAAATATTTAGCCTGCAAGCGACTGTTTACCCCACGGGAGAAACAAGCACTTTACCCACCCATTTAAAATTAAGTATTCTCACCGAAACTGGTCAAGTTTTTCGAGAAGTAATTGCCACAGATAACGATGAATTTATTCGTTATCGATTTGATGCTGAATTGGGGGATAAATTCTTCATTGAAGTGGCTTTAGAATCGGCAAGAGTCACCGAATATTTACAAGTATAAGCGAGGAAAAACTTAATGATTAAACTCTTAACTCTCGAACTAGATGGCACATTTGATCGGGGATTTAAAGTAAAATTAGAAATTCGTCCCGATCTTAATTCTCGTCCCCAAACTGTGATCAAAGCAAGGCTACCAGCTAATTTAGAGTTATTAACTCTTTACCGTCAATGGCAACGTCACTATAGTGAATTAGAGGGATTTTTTAAAGTCTTAAAAGATAGCAATCCCCAACAAATTACCAATAGTTCTCAGCAGAGTTTAGTCTTTAAAAACTGCCAAGAAAAAGCCAAATTATTTGAGGATAACTTAAACAAATGGTTGAATAATAGCCCAGAATTTGAACCTATAAAAACCGCAATTCTGCGCTCTGGCAATAACTTTCGTATCTGGTTACAAACCGATAATATTTGGCTGCAAAGATTCCCCTGGGAAAAATGGGAAATCCTCCAAAATACCGGCGCAGATATAGCCATTATTGTCTCGGAATACGATACCTTAACCAGACAATTAAAAAATCATGAAAAAATTCGGATTTTAGCCATTTTAGGCTATGCCACCGACTTAAGATTTCTCGAAGAAGATCGCAAAACTTTAGACGATATTGCGGGAAAAGCAGGAGCCGAAATTATCTGGGAAAAAGCCCCTCACCCGCAAAAATTAAATCAGTTATTGCGTCAAGAAACTTGGAATATTCTCTTTTTTAGCGGTCATAGTGCCAGTACAGAAGATGGCCAAGATTGCGAAATTCAACTAACAGAAACTCATAAATTAAAGATAGCTGATTTTAGCTTTTCCCTGGGAGAAGCCACTAAAAACGGGTTAAAGTTAGCGATATTTAACTCCTGTGATGGTATCGGTTTAGCACAACAACTATCACGGGAAAAAGGGATGGCATTACCCCATCTAATCTTTATGCGCGAGAAATTACCCGATCCTGTTTCTCCCAAATTTCTGCAATACTTTTTAACCGCTTTTACCAATAATAAATCTCTCTATAGCGCCGTACATGAAGCCCAAAAAAATCTCCACGATGACTGGGAAAAAGACTATCCCTGTGCCAGTTGGCTGCCCGTAGTTTGCCCCAATCCCACCGAAGAACCCCCCACTTGGCATAGTTTCAGTAACTCCCCTCAAAAACAACAAAATTGGCGACGATTTGCTCTAACTTTCGGTTTAGGTTTAGCCGTAACGATGACAGTCTTAGCAATAAGAGAAACAGGAATTTTAGAACCCTTAGAATTAAATATTTATGATCGTCTGATGCAACTAAAACCCAAAGATAACCCCGACGAAAGATTATTAATTATTACCATTGATCGCCAAGATTGGGCCTATCAAGATCGCATGGGTATGAAAAGACCAACAATACCCGGAAGCGATCGAAAACGTTCCCTCGCAGGAGAAGCATTATCGCAGCTTTTAAATAAATTACTGCCCTACGAACCGCAAATTATCGCCTTAGATATCCTCCGTCCCATCGCTGCCAGTCAAGATTATCCACCCCTAGCCAAACAATTACAAAATACTCCTAATTTTATCTCGATTTGTAAGTTTAATAATTACCCGCAACCGGACGGATTTCCCCCACCCCCAGAACTGCCAAAAAATCAGAGTGGTTTTAGTAACATAGTCCCAGACGAAACCATTGCCGGAGTTCCCCGAATTCGTCGTTTTTTATATCAGGCAAAACTCGATCGCACCTCTCCCTGTCTTCCCCCGGATTCTTTGGCCAAAGTTGACTCAATGTCCTGTAATTTTAAAGATTATGCTCCTAGTTTTAGTCTCCTAATTGCCAAACGATATCTAGAATCCCAGAATCAAGATTTTGACTGCAATAAACTGGAGCGGGGAATTCTAGAAATTAATATCGGGGATACTCATCTCGGTGACTGGCTACAATCCAACCGCGGCCCCTACAGAACCAGTCAATCCGATACCCGATCCGGCCGTCAAGTTATGCTCGCTTACCGTCGAATCGCCGATAATGGCATCGATGCAATCATAAAAATTGCTCCGAAAAAATCTCTCCGACAGGTTTTAGATCTGGGTTTTAATTCCGAATCAGTCCGGGAAAAAATTGTCCTGATTGGAGTAACAGAACCCGGGATCGATGATTTTTTAACCCCCTTTAGTCGCAACCCATCGGAAGCAATTCCGGGGGTTTATTTGCACGCGCACGCAGTCAGTCAAATTCTCGATACAATGGAAGGAAAACGTACCTCGATCGCTTTCTGGAATCCCCTACAGGAGGCTTTCTGGGTGTTGGGTTGGTCACTGGTGGGGGGATTATTAACGTGGCGTTTTCTTCGGGTAAAAACGGTACTTTTGACAGTGGCGATTGCTGTGATTTCCCTTACTGGTATCGGTTGGCTTCTCTTTAGTTATTTCGGTCTCTGGGTTCCGATTATTCCCCCAGCGATCGCACTTCTCACCACCTCCGGTATCTTCTTTTTTCTTCGTTCTTACTACTTAAAATAGCTAGGTAAGGCTTGCTGAAAAAGTACGGGCGAAGCATTCGGATAGAAAATCTCCGGTTTCACCGATGGGTTATTGCCCGAATGCTTCGCCCCTACAGGACCCGGGCCGATGAAGACGCAAGGTTTTGAAGCACGATTCTCTCAAAATCTTGCACCTGTTTCACGAGAAAAACGACAAAACTCTTACCTTGCCTACATTTCACATTTATTCAGCAAACCCTAGGTAACAGCCATGATCAAACCTTCGATCGCCCTCATCCTTCTTTTCTCCCTACTGCCTCAACCCGGGTTAACCCTTATCACCCCGGCTGCCGGAAATATTTCTAATGATCCCATTCTGACGGCACAGGGCGATCGGGAGCTTACCGAGGAGCAATTCCTACAACGAGTCACCGTTAAGATTACTAGCGAGACAAATCGGGGATCGGGGACGATTATCGCTAAAAAAGGCGATAATTACCTTGTCCTAACCAACGCCCACGTTACCCGCAACACGAAAACCCTACAGGTACAAACTTACGACGGCCACAGCCGTGCGGCCCGCATTGTCCCCAATTCCCTATCGGAGAATCAAGATCTCGCCCTGCTGGAGTTTAGCGATACCCGGGAATATTCGATCGCCACCATCGCGGAGTTTACCATCAATCAAAACAGGATCGGTTTAGAAGTGGTGGCCGCGGGATATGTTGCCGAAACGGGACAGTATCGGACGACAAAGGGAACCCTCGAACAGGTGAGCGATCGACCCCTCCGGGATGGCTACAGCGTCGGTTATAGTGGCGATATCGTGCAGGGAATGAGTGGCGGTGGCATTTTTGTCGAGCGGGATTTAATCGGTATTAACGGGCGATCGGCCCATCCGATTCTCTCTAACTACATCTACGAAGACGGCATAAAACCCACAGACGCAGAAATCCAAAAGATGAGAGCGGTTAATTGGGGCATTTCCCTTCATACCCTATTAACCTACATCCGTCCCGAAATCCTCAGCGCCTATAACCTACCCCTACCGCCGGTGAACCCCGATATAGAAACCACCGCCTATACTGGCTATATCGCCGAATTAGAAGCGAAAGCCAAGGGTTTCACCGTCCGGATTGATAGTACGAGCGGTGGAAACGGTAGCGGTGTCATTATCGCTAAAGAAGGGAATATTTACACGGTTTTAACCGCAGACCATGTATTATGTGAGAAGGAAAAAAGTCAAGATGCTGCAAGTAAACCTTGTCTCAATTTCACCTACACCGTCGTCACCAGCGACGGCAAAACTCGAAACATCGAGAAAAGCACCATCATCCGGCAGGAAGGGGTAGATTTAGCAGTTTTTCAGTTTGAAAGCCTGGACAATTATCCCGTTGCGGAAATAGCGAATTATAACCCAAATAGCGGTGATTTTGTTTTTGCGGCAGGCTTCCCCAAAATTGGCGACAATCCCTCGAAATGGTTGTTTAGTGGCGGTAGAATTAACGAGAAAGAACAGGGATTACTAGAAACCCGCCAAAGTGACTTAAGCACGCAACAAAGTGGAACATTACAAAGTGTTGCTTCTTTAACCGGAGGCTATGAATTAGTTTATACCAGCATCACATTTGGGGGCATGAGTGGCGGTGCAGTCTTAGACTCCCAGGGGAGAGTAATAGGGATTCATGGACGTTCAGAAGGAGCAGAGGGAGGGAAAATTCAGTTAGGGTATAGTTTAGGAATTCCCATTAGCACTTTTATCGGATTGCAAGAAAGATTCAAGGTAAAACCGCAATTATTAACCACTGCTCAACCCCAAGTTAGCCAGCAACAAAAACTAGAAATTTTTATAGCGATTACTATTGGTGTTATTGTTCCTAATACCAATGCGAAGGCGGATATTTGGATACAAAGGGGAGGACAATTATGGCGGTTACGGAGGTTTGAGGAAGCAATTAAAGCCTTTGATGAGGCAATTAAGCAAAATGACCCCGATAATGTCTATTTAGCCTGGTATGGGAAGGGATTAGCGTTATTTGCTTTAGATAAAGATCAACCAGCTATAGAAGCTTTGCAACAAGCGATTAATACCTTATCTAAACGGGAAGATTTAAAGGAGTTTCACAGTAGTATTTTACAACGGCAAAGTGTAGTTTATCGCTTTTTAGAAAATTATGAGCAAGCCTTAACGGTGATTAATCAGGCGATTTCTCTGTTTCCCAATAACCCCAATCACTATAACGAGAAATTGGCAGTATTAGATCAATTAAAACGCTATGATGAAGGATTAGCTGCGATTAATCAGGCAATTAATCTCGCTCCCCGTGCTGCTTGGTATGTCAATCGGGGGTTTCTTTACTATAACCAACAAAAATACGAATTAGCATCAGATGATTACAACAAAGCTATTGAAATTAATCCTAATTTTGCTGAGGCTTACAACAATCGGGGGCTTCTTTACTATAACCAACAAAAATACGAATTAGCATTAGCTGACTACAGCAAAGCTATTGAAATTAATCCTAATTTTGCTTTGGCTTACAACAATCGGGGGGGTATTTACTATAACCAACAAAAATACGAATTAGCTTTAGCTGACTTCAACAAAGCTATTGAAATTAATCCTAATTTAGCTGAGGCTTACCTCAACCGGGGGGGTATTTACTATAACCAACAAAAATACGAATTAGCTTTAGCTGACTTCAACAAAGCTATTGAAATTAATCCTAATTTAGCTGAGGCTTACAACAATCGGGGGCTTCTTTACTATAACCAACAAAAATACGAATTAGCATTAGCTGACTTCAACAAAGCTATTGAACTTGATTCTAAGTTAGCTATGGCTTACCTCAACCGGGGGGGTATTTACTATAACCAACAAAAATACGAATTAGCTTTAGCTGACTGGAACAAAGCTATTGAACTTGATTCTAAGTTAGCTATGGCTTACAACAATCGTGGGTATCTTTACAGACATCAACAAAAATACGAATTAGCTTTAGCTGACTTCAACAAAGCTATTGACATTAATCCTAATTATGCTTTGGCTTACAACAATCGTGGTCTTTTATATGCCGAATTAAAACAAACCGAAAAAGCAAAAATTGATCTACAACAAGCAGCTATATTATTCCTCCAACAGAATAATATGGCAACTTATGAAGAGGTGATGCAGATTTTACAACAATTAGGGGGGTGAAATAGAAATCATCAATTATGGAAAGTCGAGAAATTATCAAAAAACTGAAGGATGAGGGATGGTATCAAGTAGGTACAACAGGAAGTCATCATCATTTTAAACATCCCCATAAAAAAGGGAAAGTGACTGTTCCTCACCCTAAAAAGGATATTCCCCTTAAAACCCTAATCAGTATCGAAAAACAAGCCGGTATTAAATTACGATAAAGGAGAAATAAATGATTACTTATTTAGCCACCGTTCATAAAGATAACCATACTGATTATGGGGTACAATTTTATGACTTTCCGGGTTGTATTAGTGCAGGAGAAACCATCGAAGAAGCGAAAAAAATGGCAACTGAAGCCTTAAAAGGTCATATTTCCTTTATGTTGGCAGATGGGGACGAAATTCCCACACCTAGCACCCTCGAAACCATTTTAACCGACGCGGATCATCAAGATGCGATCGCTTTTCTACTCATTGAGGTATCAGAAGCTATTTTAAACCATCAGGAATTGTGTGTAAAAAACTAGGTGCAGTCCCTAGCTTGGTTTGAGGGAATAAATATGTTAAAGAAAACCTCTCAATTCTCAGGAAAAGCGCAACCCAACAGCCAAAATCTAAATCTGTCTGAATCTTTTTGTTGGGTTTCCTTACGTCAACCCAATCGACGATAATTGCTATGATTACTATAATCCGTAGTCGTGGTCTTTTATATGCCAAATTAAAACAAACCAAAAAAGCCAAAATTGATCGACAACAAGCAGCTATAATATTCTACCAACAGAATATTATGGCTGCTGATGAAAAGGTGATGCAACTTTTACGCGAATTAGGGAGGTGACAAATGATAAAAACACCCGTTGATTTATACCGTAGAGGTAATGCTACATCTCCCAGAATGGATCATGTTCGTCCTAACAAAGATATTGCTATCTATGAAAATAATGGGCAAATATGGGTAAAAGAAACCCTTGTTGATGGATAAACACCGGGGGGAATTTCGACCTTTTCCGTTCAGGGAATAGGAAACAACTGGTGGAAACTAGATCGGGGAATTTCTATTCCCAGTGAGCTAGAATTAATTAATGATCGAGGTAATCACTGCTTATGGAAACCCTTATTTCCCATGTCAATAGAAACCTATCAACAAGCCTTAAGGGTAATTGGTGAATTTTTTTATCGTGTAAGTTGAGGTAAACTATGAAAACTCTATCATTTAAAGACATCCAATTTATTATCGAAGCTCTCGAATCCCTTCTCAAAAATTATAGTGACCGTATTCAACAAATAGAAGCTCTCGAAAACTATGAAGATGAAATTTCGGACTTAAGTAATGATTCTTTATTTTTACAAGAATTAATTACTGACTTACAAAATCAACAAACACAAGAATTGGCTCTACTTGTGCCTGAATTTGATTTAAAAAAAATGCCTTTACAAACATTAATTAAACAAGGAAAAAACCTGTCAATTGAGGAAAAATTAATCTTATTGGAATCTCTAACTTCATCAATCCGCGAAGAATATAATCTAATGCGAACCTGAAATATTACTTATTTAGCCATCGTTCATAAAGTCCGTAGTCGTGGTCTTTTATATGCCAAATTAAAACAAACCGAAAAAGCAAAAATTGATCGACAACAAGCAGCTATATTATTCCGCCAACAGAATAATATGGCAACTGATGAAAAGGTGATGCAATTTTTGCAGCAATTAGGGCAATAAGTGGGGGGGTGAGTTATCAGTATTTAGTTTTTTCTAGTCTAGTCTGTTAATTGTTCATTAAAAACCTTCGGGATGGATGTTATTTTATGACCTTAAAACAACTCATACAAGACAAACGAGAGGATATCCTA
>NZ_SFBO01000176.1:0-20315 GCF_007095705.1 Microcystis sp. Msp_OC_L_20101000_S702 | reverse complement strand
GACTCTGTGTAAGACAGTACATGGTTTTTTAACTGTGGTATGCGACGGTGGTGGAAGCAGAAACTTAAATCGTGAGGTTTAGGAATCGCCGCACTTTTAGGGCGGCGAGGATGTCAAGATCCTTGCATGGCGCGGATTAATTCGGCAGCCACTTCTGGACGGGAGAATTCCGGAGGTGGTAATTCTCCTTTACGCAGCAGTTCCCGGACTTTCGTTCCCGAAAGATGTATTCTTTCTTCCGGTAAACTGGGGCTAGTTTTGGTGGTTGCCATTCCCGAAGTGCGGATACAGTAGAAAGCGTGTTCAAACTTCATTGGCACGATTCCCAATTCCCCCGGCTCGAACTCATCAAAGATATACTGAGCATCGTAGGTTCCGTAGTAGTCCCCGACTCCGGCATGGTCACGACCGACGATAAAATGGGTACAACCGTAGTTTTTACGGATAATAGCGTGGAAAATTGCTTCCCGGGGGCCGGCATAACGCATAGCTGAGGGGTTGATAGCTAGAATAACGCGATCTTGGGGAAAGTATTTATCCATCATGATCTCATAGCAACGCATCCGCACATCGGCTGGCACATCATCGCTTTTGGTAGCGCCGACAAGAGGATGCAAGAATAAACCATCTACCACTTCTAGGGCGCATTTTTGAATGTATTCGTGGGCCCGGTGGATAGGATTACGGGTTTGGAAACCGACAATCGTTTTCCAAGCTTTTTCGTGGAACATCTTGCGCGATTGCAGAGGATCGATCTGATATTTGGGAAACTGAGGATGAGGATCGCGCTGAAGTAACCATATTGGACCTGCGAGGTTAATTTCTCCCTGTTCATAGAGGACTTTTACCCCGGGGTGTTTCTGGTCGTCGGTACGATAGACGTTAACTGCTTCGTGGGCCTTATTGTAACGGTATTTTTGGGTTAGTTCCAGGACTCCGACAAAGTTACCTTCGCTGTCATCTAAACGAATCCAGTTGCCTTCTTTGAGGGGATCCGCCACTTCTTCGCTAACGGAAAGAGTCACGGGAATTGCCCAGGGTAAACCATTGATTAGACGCATATCATCGACGACTTTTTCGTAGTCGTCCTGTTCCATAAAGCCTTTGAGGGGACTGAAACCACCAATAGCAATCATAACTAAATCCGAGAGCGCTCGTTCATCTAAGGAAATTCGCGGTAGTTTTTCAGCTAGGGCTAGAAATTCTGCTTTTTCGGCAGCGGTAGCAATACGATTAATTAATTGCCCACCGTGGGGCGCGATTCCTTCAGTCAGTACAGTCATAAAAATTTCTTTACATTGTCACGGTTTATCCTATCAGAAGTTGGCTAACCCTTAATCAAGGGGTTGAGTCCGGCGATGATTTTCCAGTCGGAACAGTTTACAATAAGATTTGTAAAGAATTATCAATAATTATGAGCGAAAAAGTTGTCCTGATTGTCGGTGCTACGGGGGGTATCGGTGCCACTTTAGCGCGTAAACTAGCTGTTAATGGTCATAAACTCGTATTAGTGGCCAGAAATGCCGATAATTTATCTAATTTAGCCAGTGAGTTGCCTTGTCCCTCTTTAATTGTGCCGACGGATATCACCAATCCGACTCAGGTAGAAACTTTGATGGAAAAAATTGTCTCCCATTACGGCCGGTTGGATGTGTTGGTTAATACGGCCGGAGCCGGTGTGATGAAACAATATAATAAAATCACGCCGGAAGATTTAGATAAAATGCTCGACCTCAATCTGAAGGGGAGTTTTTATACCTGTCAGGCTGCGGCTAATGTGATGAAGGAAAATAAGGCTGGTCATATCTGTAATGTGGTGGGAATTTTGGGTAAGCATTCTATGGCTATGGCTGCCGCTTATTGTGCTTCTAAGTACGGGGTGGTCGGTTTTAGTAAATGTTTGGCCGATGAGTTAAAACGCTATGGTATTAAAATGACTTTATTCTATTTTGGTGGTGTCGATACTCCTTTTTGGGATCAGGTGAGCTTAAAAGTTGATCGCAATAAAATGTTAACCGCTCAAACTGCCGCCGATGCTATCTATTTTGCCATGAATGCTGAACCCCAAGCTGTCCCCATGGAAATTAATATTCAACCCGATAGTCATCTCTTTTTTTAGTCATCAGCTTTTTCAGTTATCAGTTATCAGTTATCAGTTATCAGTGAATAGCATTAAGTGGCAAGTTCGGAGTTTTATTTTCACTGTTTACTGCTCACTGAAAAAACCCTTTTTTTGACTTTATCTATGTTTGTTGATCATATTCATTTTTATGTAGAATCGGCCAAAAAATGGCGAGATTGGTTTGTGCGGGTGATGGATTTTCAGGCGATTGCAAGTTTAGTTAATCTCCACACGCACACGGAAATAGTTGGCAATGGCATCCAAAAAGATAAAACTAAACAGATTATTTTTATCTTATCTTCTCCCTTAAATTCCCTTAGTCCCGTGGCGGAATTTTTAGGTAAATATCCTGAAGGGGTGGCGGATGTAGCTTTTCAAGTGGAGGATTTAGACGCTTTAGCTAGGAGAATTAAACAGGATATTTTGATCAAGGAAACTGTTTTGCCTAGGGGTAAGATAAAAAGCTGTCAAATCTCTAGCATTGCTAATCTCAAACATACGTTAATTGAAAGACAGGGAATCACGCCAATTTTAGCCGATCCTAATCTGATTGAGTATGATAGCAAGGAACAATATAATCAGGATATTCTGGCAATTGATCATTTAGTTTTAAATGTTTTTCAGGGAAATTTAGAGTTAACAGCCAATTGGTATGAGGAAAATTTAGGCTTTAAAAAAAGGCAAACTTTTACTATTAAAACGGAGCGTTCTGGTCTTTATTCCCAGGTACTTGTTCACCCAGAAACTGAATTAAAATTACCAATTAATGAACCAGATAGTAACAGTTCTCAAATTCAAGAATTTTTAGATATTAATCAAAAATCTGGCATTCAACACATTGCTTTAAAAACAGAAAATATTTTAAGATTAACTCAAAAATTAAAAGAAAGGAAAGTAGAATTTCTATCAGTTCCCAACAGTTATTATCAACAAATTGACTATCAAAAAAAAGATTTTAATATTGCTGATTGGGAATGGTTAGAAATTAAAAAACAGGAAATTCTCATTGATTTTGAAGAAAATAGTTATTCCCTATTAGAAAAGCCGACTTTACTGCAAATTTTCACTAAACCAATTTTTTCCCAGCCGACTTTCTTTTTTGAATTAATCGAGCGCCGTCATGCCGCTAGAGGTTTTGGAGAAGGCAACTTCCAGGCCCTATTTGAAGCGATCGAACGGGAGCAAATACAGCGAGGAACTTTAGATTAAAGTCAGGAAAGCGAGCATTTTTCCCCCCCCTTATCAAGGGGGGCAGGGGGGATCCCCCCGCCTATCGGCACCCCCCTTATCAAGGGGGGCAGGGGGGATCGAACCTAAAATCCATTTTTAATTTAATTATAACCAGCTACTTATCAACGATAACGTAATTCAATCACATCTTTTTTGATCGTGACATCATAGGAACCAAAAAAGGTTTGTCCCAAGAGTCCTAACCCTTTCATTTGGGGAGAAATATTAACAATCTGATTATATAAAGTCATCTCGCCAGCTTTAACAAAATTAATGCGACCAAGATAACCAGTAACGACACCGCCGGCGGTATTATTGATTACTTTCCTTTCCCGTTTGACTTTCATCGCTTTCGCCATGGCATCGGTGAGGACGATGCCACTAGCACCTGTATCAAAAAGCATTTCATAGGAGTGACGGTGATTAAAAACTACCATCACCGTGGGAATGCCTTTAACCCGGCGTTGAATCGGTAGCTGATAAACTTGCGGGGAATTTTTCCTATTTCTAGATGAACCGCCACAGAGACGGCTAAGATCTATGTGTTGTCCATCTGCTCTTTGGAGAAAGCATAGTAGAAAACATTCTGGTAGAAAGCATTGCGATTGAGCGAGAGTCGTGGGGGTGAAGGGAAATAAGAGCAGGGTGCTGGACAAAGCGATCGCAGAAAGAGACCTATTCATGGGTTTAACATCGAGAAGACCGACTCAGGAAAAAAACGCTTCTAGCTCTATAATTCCCCAAAAATGCGGGAAAATAAGAGGGTTTAACCCGGAGGCCAGTCCATTGGGCGATCGCCTAAGAGATGGACATGAAGATGATCGACGGTTTGACCTCCATGTTCCCCATTATTGATCACCACGCGATAACCTTGACTTAATTTAGCTTCGGCGGCCACCTTTTTAACAGTTAGTAACAAATGTCCCAATAAATTGCGATCGCTTTCGCTGGCTTCCTCTAGTTTCGGAATCGGTTTTTTGGGGATAATGAGGATATGGGTGGGTGCTTGGGGATTAACATCTCGAAAAGCGAGAACCAGATCATCTTCATAGACGATCGAGGCGGGAATTTCTTTCCGGATAATTTTGCTAAAAATAGTCTCGCTCATAGACAAATTGCTTTTTTTTTCAACTATACCATTAAGCTCTCAGCTTTTCTGGCTAGTTTATACCGAGAAATAGGCTGATTTTCAGGGTAAATTCCCAGATAAAATCATTTTTATGCGGAAAACTAGCCTAACATCCTGTTTCATTTTCCTAAGAACTCACTTTATTTTTACTTGAGCCAAAATGTTAGCAAGGGTTTGGAGTGCGGCAATTATCGGCATCGATGCCATTAAAATCGGGGTAGAGGTGGATGTATCGGGAGGATTACCCGGAATTGCCGTGGTGGGGTTACCCGATACCGCCGTGCAGGAGTCGAAAGAAAGGGTAAAAGCTTCCCTAAAAAATGCCGGATTTGCCTTTCCCATCCGCAAAATTGTCATCAATTTAAGTCCTGCCGATATCCGCAAAGAGGGTCCAATTTATGATTTACCGATTAGTATCGGCATTTTAGGGGCTTCCGAACAGGTAGAAGCCGATTTATTGGGGGATTTTCTCTTTTTAGGTGAATTATCCCTCGATGGTAGTTTGCGTCCCGTGGCGGGGGTTTTACCCATTGCTGCCGCTGCCGAAAAAATGGGGATTAAGGGTTTAGTGGTTCCCGCCGATAATGCCAAAGAAGCGGCCGTGGTCAAAGGCGTACAAGTGTATGGGTTTCGTCATCTATCGGAAGTGGTAAATTTCTTAAATGAACCCGATCGCCATTCACCGATGACTTTTAACGCTGCCGAGGAGTTCGGGCGATCGCGGGTAAATCTCCCCGATCTCAAGGATGTCAAAGGCCAAGCAATTGGCCGGCGGGCCCTGGAAATTGCCGCAGCTGGAGGTCATAACCTAATTTTTGTCGGGCCACCGGGTAGCGGTAAAACCATGTTAGCGCGACGTTTACCCGGAATTCTGCCCCAGCTTACCTTTGCCGAATCCCTAGAAGTCTCCCAGATTCATTCCGTCGCTGGATTACTGAAAGATCGAGGTTCCCTGGTGCGCGAGCGTCCTTTTCGCAGTCCCCATCACTCCGCTTCCGGAGCGGCGCTGGTGGGAGGTGGCACTTATCCCCGACCGGGGGAAATCTCCCTTTCCCACCGTGGTATTTTATTTTTGGACGAATTAACGGAATTTAAGCGCAGTGTCTTGGAATATCTCCGACAACCCCTAGAGGATGGTTATGTGAGCATTTCTCGCACTCGTCTTTCCGTCGCTTTTCCGGCCCGTTTTACCTTGGTGGCCAGTACCAATCCCTGTCCCTGTGGTTATTACGGCGATTCGGTGCAACCCTGCAGCTGTTCCCCGCGACAACGGGAACAATATTGGGCGAAATTATCGGGGCCGCTTTTAGACCGTATTGACCTACAAGTGACGGTAAATCGCCTGAAACCGGAAGAAATGACCCAAGAGAGTCGGGGAGAAGCTTCTGAGCAAGTGCGGCAACGGGTACAAAGGGCCCGGCAAAAGGCCAGCGATCGCTTTCAGAATACGGGGATTCGCTCTAATGCGGAGATGAATTCCGAGCATTTGCGGCGTTTTTGCGCTCTTGATCAGAGCAGTCGCCATATTTTAGAAGGGGCAATCCGAAAATTGGGTTTATCGGCCCGAGCAATGGATCGCATTCTCAAAGTTGCCCGCACCATTGCCGATTTAGGAGATAGTGAAATGCTGAAAAGTTCCCACGTTGCCGAAGCAATTCAGTATCGCACTCTCGATCGTTTAAGTTGAGTAGGGAGGCACAATTATTTGTAGGATGGGTTAGCGGTAGCGTAACCCATGCGGGCGTTGGGTTTCATGCTTCAACCCAACCTACGTTCTGAAAAAGTTTGTTGGTGGGGTTAGGAGTCGGTCGGGGAAGTCAGAATAACAGAATGACTTCCCACACCGCAAAAGCGATTAATCGGGGGATTCTAAGCGTTTTTGCCATTCTCGATCGATTTTATCGGAGCGCTCGATCTCTTGTTCGAGATAGTCTTGATCCGTAGAATAACTAATATCAGCATCTGTAATCACTTTTTGGTCAGCAAATTGACGAGAGTAGGCCAGTTTTTGCTCTAATTCAGGATTATTTTGTGCTAATAGGTCTGCTCTTTTTTCTCGCTGTTGATTGCGTTGATTAACCCGCTCATTTCTCCACTGTAAAAAGAAATAACGACCGAGGGGAATCCCCAAAAAAGCACCGGCATAACTGAGGAGAAAACCGTAGATTCCTGTGACTATTGACCCCAGAGAACCGCTCAAATCCACACTATCACTGTTGAGCAAAGATCCTAAAACTAAAGCGAGGATAAAGTTAACCACCCCTAAACCTAAAGCTAGGATAATTTGACCGCTATCTGCTTCGCTAAACTTCCAGCGTTTTTCCTTTAGATAGGGGGAAACTGTTTGTAGTTTTCTCTCTTTGGTTGTCACCTGTAGATCAGGAAAATAATAGATAATATCGCCTCGATCAGACACTTGCGGCAATCCATTAAAGCGAGTTAAAACTGGTAGTATATAATCTTCTGTCTCCTCATGACTGGGGGTAATACTATCGAGATAGGGGGCAATTTGTGGAGCGATAATCGAGCCACGATTATTTTGAATTACTTTACCGATAATTTGCCAGCGTCTCTCCTCTAAATTAAAATTAGGATCGCCATCGCCAAAAAGAAAAGAAAAAACTGCCTCGAGAAAATTCATCTTACTAGGGGGTTTGTCTGCCTTAACTTCCCGATCTCTTCTTTCGTAGTAGTTATTACCAAAATCGGGATAAAAAATCCAGAAAAAGTCCGTGGGAAAGAAGTTAATATTAATGTTATTATTTCCCGAATTGTTATCCGAGTCACTATCTTTGAACATTAAGCCGATCAGGATCGCTAGGATAGCCAGCAAGAGGATTAAAATCGAAATAATTAAAACAATGCCGAAGGAAATGCGAATAACATAAAAAACTACTTTCCAGATTTTACTCCCGAAAGCTTTTAACTGCAATTGCCAATATTTATTCAGAAGAATCGACCGAAAATTTTCGGGGAAAAGATAGATAATCTCCCCCGTATCTGCTACCTGTAAATGTCCCCCCGCTTCCGCAGCTAAAGCTAATAATCCCTGTTGTGCAGCGTTAATCTCTAAACCTGATTTTGCCGCCACATCACCCACCGTAACCCGATAGCCTAATTTTTCGATCGATTGTAATAGAGACTCTTGGGGATTCATAGAAAATACTGTTCCTCTCGATTATCCTATTTTCTAGTGTAGTTTTGATTTTGTCTTTTTGGCAGCGGCTATCTGGATTGACAGGTGCGGCATTTTGGACTCGATCGAGAAAATATCGTTATAATTGTCCCAATAGTCGCAAAAAGCAGGGCTAAACTGTATAAATAGTTACTTTATAAGCAATTATCAGAGGTGAGCATGAATGCGTCGGAACAGGCAAAAGGATTAGAATTAACGGCGAAGATCGCCACACTCGTCAACCTGTTTAAACAACAATTCCCCGATGCAAAGGCAGATCTGAAACCTTGGCGCAATGATCCCCACACAAGGGAGTTAACGGATCCCGACTCGATCGATATCGCTTTCCATTTTCCCGGTTGGAGTCCCAGAATTCAAGGGCGCAGTATTCTGGTACAAATTCGTTTTCATCTCGATAGCGAGGATCAGCATCAGCGTTTGATTGGCTTAGAAATGCAGGCTTTTAACCATCAAGGAACCGCTTGGCGACTATCTACGGTGGAAAATTGGCAATTAGTCGGCAATTATCAACCCTCTCCTAAGGTGGCTGATAAGTTAAAATATTTCAGCCGGCAGGTGTTTGAAGTTTTTAAAAATGAGAATCTGTAGCTGATTTATCAATAATTTGATCTACAATTTTTCCAAGGCTTTTCTCTCTTTTTCAGTTACTTCTCGCCATTGACCGGGTTGTAATCCTGTTAAGCATAATTTATTGTTTTTATCAATAGTAATGGCTGTTCTAATTAATCTTAAAGTGGGATAACCAACGGCAGCCGTCATCCGTCTTACCTGACGATTTCTCCCCTCAGTTAAGGTAATTTCTAACCAAGCGGTGGGAACAGATTTTCGATAACGAATCGGTGGCTCTCTGGGGGGTAAATCTGGTTCAAAATCTAGTAAATTAACTATTGCTGGTCGAGTGCGATAATCCTGAATATGAAGACCTTGACGCAATTTTTCTAAAGCGTTTAGGTCTGGAATTCTTTCGACTTGTACCCAATAGGTGCGCGGATGAGCAAATTGACGATGACCTAAACGATGCTGTAATTGACCGTTATCTGTAAGTAATAATAATCCCTCGCTATCCCTATCTAAACGACCGACAGAATAGATATTCGGGATGGGAATATAATCTTTTAAAGTCGAGCGCCCATTTTCATCAGTAAACTGACATAATACATCGTAGGGTTTATAAAAAAGGATATATTTATTCAAGGGAAAAAGAAGTCAGGAGATAGGAGTCAGGAGTCAGGGGATAGGAGTCAGGAGTCAGGAGATAAGTAGTCGTGTAAAATAAATTTCCTAGTGAAGATAGGCAAAAGGCAAGAGGCAAAAGGCAAGAGGTAGTTAGATATGTTTAATTAATTTTGCCTGGGTACTTAACTGATAACTGATAACTGATTACTGATTACTGATTTAATCCCGTTGATGGGAGAATTGATAAGCACCGACAATCGAGAGAAGAATAGCGACGATTAATAAAATGGGGATAGCGAACCAAGGAAATTGATTAATATCGTAGGCTGCGGCTCTTAATCCTAAACTAGCATAGGTGAGGGGCAAGGCATAAACAATAATTTTTAATGCCCAGGGTAAGGTTTGGGGATCGAAAAAAGTTGCTCCTAAAAAAGACATCGGCACGATTAAAAAGTTATTATAGAGACTGGCACTTTCGAGGGATTGAACTCGCAATCCAACAATTGCCCCTAAACTGGCAAAGACGGCACAATTTAAGATTAAAACTAATAAAAAGAGGGGATTGAGAAAACTGGCAAATTTTCCTGTAAATAAGATAGCAATGAGAATCACCGATGCAGAAGTCATTACACCGCGCAAAATTCCCGCGAAAACTTTGCCTAAAAATAATGAGAGGGGATGGACGGGAAGTAATAATAATTCCTCGAAGGTTTTACTAAATAAGCGATCGCCACAGATGGAAAAGGTGGTTCCCCCGAAACTGATCGCCATTGAGGACAGGGCTACCATTCCGGGTAAAATAAATTCTAGATGAGAATCGCCGAGCGAGGGTTTCATCGAGCGATCGAGGGCGCTTCCCAACCCCAACCCGAAACCGATAATATAGATTAGGGGAGAAACTAGACCGGTGGCGGCGATCTGAAGGACTCTCGCCCGTAAATCTAGCCATTCTCCCCAAAATACGGTTAAAGTGTCTGTTAATATCGTCTGAGCTTGAGCTAGTTTCACTGGTATTTTGGTTAATTAGTAAATATACTTTTAATAATAATTAACAATTGTCCCCTTTTTCAAGAGCGAGCTTTTCGGACTAGAAAAATAATCATCCTAAATCCGTTGAGCATGATGCTACTTAGGGGTTTGTGGCAAAAGTGGCTAATGACTTGGCCGCTCAAGCTTGCAAAAATAGTCCCTTCGGGTGCATCTCATCAGCTGTTAGGTGTTATATAGCGTTTTTCCGTCTGCTGAGGTACAAAAGTTATGGGTTTTAGGCAAAAGGGAAGAAAAATAGGCGTACCTCACCAGCTTAGGAAACGCTATATAACCAGCTACTTACTTACAAATCATCCAACAAGAGCGTTACTAACACCTTATCGACGCGATTACCGTCCATATCCACCACTTCCAAACGCAACCTTTGCCATTCAAAATGATCGGCAGCCCCCGGAATCCTACCAAGATGGGTAATAATAAAACCCCCTAAAGTGTGATAATTGCCCTGTTTTTCCCCCGGTAATTCACTGATTTCAAATAATTCTTTAAAATCTTCGATCGCCACTGTGCCATCAATCAACCAAGAACCATCTTCCCGCTGCACGATCTGTGCATCTTCAATATTATCTAATTGGGGTAAATCGCCGACAATTGCCTCTAAAATATCCTGGCGCGTCACCAATCCTTGAATCACCCCGTACTCATCCACTACCAAGGCAATATGATGACCACTTTGCTGCACTAATTCTAAAACTTTTAAACCCCTAGTGCTTTCCGGCACAAAAAGCGGCTGCTGTAAATCCTTCGTTAGGTCGAAACTTTCACCGGTTAAACAATCGGCCAATAAGTCTGTGACTTCAATTACCCCCAAAACCTCATCTAAACTGCCCTGACACACAGGAAAACGGGTATGATTGCTCTCAATTAGCTTCTGGCGATTAATTTCGGCACTATCTTCCAAATCTAACCAAACAACATCCGGACGCGTGGTCATAATCTGACTTACTCGGCGATCGCTCAATCCTAACACCCTTTCCACCATATCCTGTTCTGCTTCCTCAAAGGTTCCCGCTTCGGTTCCCTGTTTAAGCATAATTTTCAATTCTTCTTCCGTAATTGGGGAATCATTATTATTACCGCTAATCCCCAACAAACCGAGAATCAGATTAGTCGATTTACTCAAAAGATGGACAACGGGCGAAACAATTTTGGATAACCTATTCAGAGGATCAGCAACGAGGATAGCGATTTTTTCTGGATTACTTAAACCTAACCGTTTCGGCACTAATTCCCCCACCACTAGGGATAGATAGGTAATAATTAACACCACTAATCCTAATCCCAAAGCTTGACTATAGGGGGCTAAAACAGGAACTTGCGCCAATAATTGCGCCACACTGACCGATAAATTAGCTCCTCCGTAGGCCCCGGCAAAGATACCCACGAGGGTAATGCCAATCTGCACCGTCGATAAAATTTGATTGGGATCATTGGCCAATTTTAAGGCCACCGCCGCCCGTCGATCATCTCTGGCTAATTGTTCCAAACGGACTTTGCGGGCCGAGACAATGGCAATTTCCGAGAGAGCAAAGACTCCATTGAGGAGGATGAGGAAGAAGATAACAAGAATTTCGGTAGTCGCCGAGAACATGGTTAAAGGTTACAGGTAAAAGGGCGGATAGTTGTTTGTATCATAGTGCGAGGATCGGTTAAGTTCAGTAAAGAATCATCTTGATTTTTAACGAGTTACGAAGGCTTGTGTCTGGAGGGGGTTACTCCCAGTATAAATGGGATAGGATCAAGTCCGCACTCTTAGCTCAGTTAGCAGTGAACAGTCAGGAGTGACCTGTTGCCAGTAAAAAAAAGTTGTCCCTGGGAGAGTGGGGACAAACTCTCTCAATCTATTCGCCTGAAAAATTATGATCGCTACACCCGTATCATCGAAATCGAACCCTATCACGGAAATACGCCCCGGACTACCAACTATTTGCGGTTGGGAACAGGAAATCGCAGCGATTGTTAATCACGATGATCCGATCTTTTTACCGACAACAAATCTCAAATTAGACAATATTAAGGCTGGTTTTGCCTGTGCCTTGCATATGCACCAACCCACTATCCCGGCGGGTGTTAACGGGGAATTAATCTGCAATCTCCAGCATATGTTCGAAAATCTTGGGGATGGCGATAATCATAATGCCAGCGTTTTTGCCTGGTGTTACAGTCGCATGGGTGATTTTATCCCGGAATTGGTGGCGGAAGGCTGTAATCCCCGGATTATGCTCGATTATTCCGGCAATCTCCTCTGGGGTTTGGTGCAGATGGGACGGCAGGATATCCTCGATAAACTCAAATTAATCACCTGTAACAGTCAATATCAACCCTATGTGGAATGGTTGGGGACAATGTGGAGTCATGCGGTGGCTCCTTCCACACCGATTCCCGATCTAAAATTACAGATGCAAGCATGGCAAACCTATTTTGCCTCGATTTTTGGCCCGGATGCTCTGAAACGAGTCAAAGGGTTCTCTCCCCCGGAAATGCACCTTCCTAACCATCCCGATACCCTCTACGAGTATATTAAAGCTCTGAAAGAATGCGGCTATCGTTGGTTATTGGTACAGGAACACTCGGTGGAAAATCTCGACGGTTCGGGATTGAGTCAGGAACAAAAATATATTCCTAATCGCCTGGTGGCCTGTAATTCTCGCGGTGAAGTGATTGCGATTACTGCTTTGATTAAAACCCAGGGTTCTGACACCAAATTAGTCGCCCAAATGCAACCCTACCACGAGGCCAAATGCCGCAGTAAACAGCAAATCGGCGGCGTTTGGGTTCCTTCCTTAGGTTCCCAGATTGCCGACGGTGAAAATGGTGGCGTGATGATGAATGAATTTCC
Organism: Microcystis sp. Msp_OC_L_20101000_S702; assembly: GCF_007095705.1. Classification (NCBI taxonomy): domain Bacteria; kingdom Bacillati; phylum Cyanobacteriota; class Cyanophyceae; order Chroococcales; family Microcystaceae; genus Microcystis; species Microcystis sp. Msp_OC_L_20101000_S702. Next base: position 7,573 of record NZ_SFBO01000176.1, on the reverse strand, counting down.
TCGCGATTTTCCCAATCCTTGGCGGGAAATGCAGGGGGGTTCCAGTGTGGCAGGATTTAACGGCACGGAATATCTGGAGTTAATCGAGGCTGCTGGCGTTAATCCCCAAGATTATCCCCCAATTCAAGCCGTACACCAGCATAAAATCTGGCAGCGAGTTAATCCGGATGCCGCTACCCCAGAAGCGGTAGAACAGGCGATCGTTGAGTTAAAACAGACCGACCACCGTTTTAGCATGGATGGGGCCTCTTGGACAAATGATCTCAGTTGGGTGCGCGGTTACGAAAATGTCCTCGAACCGATGAACCAATTAAGCGCTCAATTCCACGAGAAATATGATCCTTTAGTACAGGCGGATCCTAGCTTCACCCGACGACCGGATTATCTGGAGGCACTACTTTATAATTTGCTCGTGCAAACCAGTTGTTTCCGTTATTGGGGCCAGGGTACTTGGACCGATTATGCCCGCACTTTATACGCAAGAGGCGCGGCCTTAACCCGCTAGGATAGTAAGCTATCTAGGGCGCAGAATCTGCGCCCTATTAGCACAAGTGTATTAAACTAAATCCTGTTAAAAAGGTATCGGGGAGCGGCGAGAAACAATCCATCTTCTTTACATTAATTTACGAACGTTCTCTTAACTGTTTTTTAGCTTACCAAACAGCCCCAAGGTGATTCTCCCCGTTGGCAACCCTAATCCCGCAACAATTAGAGGCAACACCGATGATGACTGGCGCTTCCCCTGCTTTCCACCCACCCGCCGATTCTTCCGGGGTAAAAGTGCAGTGCCATGGACGAGTATTATGGCTAGGCATAGGTTGCATCCAGGGCACGGAGAAAGCGGTCATAGATAGGGCAATTAGGGATGTTTTTAAGCGTTATCACCTCTCTTTAGCCGCTATTGCTGGTATCGCCACCCTTGACATCAAAGCTGATGAACGGGGTTTAATTACCTACTGTCAGGAGAAAGGATTGCCCCTAAAAACTTTTACTGCCGAGGAGTTGAGAGATATTAATGTCCCCAATCCCTCAGCCATTGTCAACAAGCAAGGGGGAACTCCTAGCGTCGCCGAAGCCGCCGCTTTAAAAATGGGCGAGATTTTGCTAGTCAGCAAGCAAATAGAAGCAAAATCGGTGACGGTGGCAGTTTCTTTGGCGGCAAGGGAATATAGAGGATACGAAATCGATGCTTAAACAGGTTTTATTTCTTAGTAATGGTCATGGTGAGGATTTAAATGCTAGTTTAATTGTGGGAGAATTACAAAAAATTCAGCCCCAATTATCTATAGCTGCTTTGCCTTTAGTGGGAGAGGGAAAAGCTTATCAAAAATTGCCAGTACCAATTATTGCCCCCACTGCCACTATGCCATCGGGGGGAATTATTTATACCAATCCTTTTAATTGGATTAAAGATATTGGGGCGGGATTAATCGGTCTAACTATTAAACAAATTCAGGCAGCTTTTAAAGTTAGCAAGAATTGTGATTTATTGATAGCAGTGGGGGATATTGTGCCGATTGCGATCGCTGGTTTAACTGGTCGTCCTTTTGTGGCTTTTATTGTTTCTACTTCCAGTTATTACGAAGGTACAATTAAATTACCTTTACTGACAGAATTATGTTTAAGATCAGACAAGTGTTTAAGGGTTTTTACCAGAGATAAATATACAGCAACAGACCTACAAAATCGGGGTATTAAAAAAGCGATTTTTGCTGGTTATCCGATTATGGATGTCTTAACACCAACGGGTAAAGATTTAGAATTAGATAGTCAAATTCCCATGATTGCTTTATTAGCGGGGAGTCGTTTACCCGAAGCTTTGAGTAATTTAGCTTTACAGTTACAAGTCTGTGAGGAAATAGTTAAAATTAAACCGATGCAGTTTCGGGCTGCTATCATTCCTAGCATCAGAGAAACCGACTTAGAAAATTTGGCTAAACAAGAGGGATGGCATTATTTAGGAGCGGGAAAACTAGAGAAAAATGGGGCTTTATTGTGCTGTTATCGTGATGCTTTTGCCGATATTCTACACCATTGTGACGCTTGTTTAGCCATGGCGGGGACAGCAGTAGAACAAGCGGTAGGATTAGGAAAACCCGTCCTACAAATACCCGGATTTGGACCCCAATTTACCTACCCTTTTGCTGAGGCACAAATGCGCTTATTAGGGGAATCGGTGATAACTATTGGAAAGAAACCCACGGAGGTGAATTTATTTAAAAATGCTGCGGTTAAAATTGTCGATATTTTGGCAGATTCTCAGTATTTACATAGATGTTTAGAGAACGGTAAAATTAGAGTGGGAGAATCTGGAGGTAGCAGGAATATTGCCGAAGAAATTTATATGAAATTAGGGTGTTAAGTAGCTGGTTATAATTAAATTAAAAATGGATTTTAGGTTTGATCCCCCCTGCCCCCCTTGATAAGGGGGGTGCCGGTAGGCGGGGGGATCCCCCCTTGATAAGGGGGGTGCCGATTCCCCCTTGATCCCCCCTTGATAAGGGGGGAATCTGAAAGTTTTTAATACCTACCTACTTAGGGCAGCGTAATCCAGCTTAAAATGAGCTCAATTACCTTCTAATTAAACATCGTCATTTTCCCGAACAGATAAAAACTCAGCCACCGCTTGATTAAAAGTTTCAGGTTCCCCTAAAAATGCCCAATGATTACCCGGTATCTTTTTAATCTCTAGAGAAGTTAAATACTTTTTATAGGATTGAATTTGCCAAGCAGTGCGATTTAATCCCTGTTGGGGAAGGATCAATAAACTGGGAATATCTAAAGCTTTAGTTAATCCAGCAAACCCCATGACATCCTCAAAAATTTCCCCGCGTGCCGATAAAGTAAATTTACTGCTCCAACTGCCATCAGCTTTTTGTTCGATGGCATTTTTAAACACCTCTTGCTGTAAATTTGACCAACCTTTATATTATTTTAATTGACGAGCGATCGCTTCTATGCTCTGATAACTATCAAAAGAACGAGTAATCTTTAAAAAAGGCAAAACCTGATAGAGAATTGGAAAAGTTATCCTAATCCAACTAGGCATTTTATCGATAAAAAAGGGATCGACTAAAATTAAACTCTTAAATACTTCTGGCTGTTGAGTTGCCCAAATCGCCGCTATTTTAGCACTCCAAGAATGACCTAAAATATGTGCTTGCGTCCAACCTAAATGATTAATTAAAGCCCTTAAATCGCCGATATAATCCTGAAAGTGATAACCGGTTGTTGGTTTACCGCTTTCCCCATGTCCCCGCAAATCTGGGGCAATAACTTGATAATTTGAGCGTAAATAATCGCCCAAACTTGACCAAACCAGAGCATGATCCGCCATGCCGTGCAATAATAGTAGAGGCATACCTCGATCGCTCCATTGTAAATAGGAAATTGTCATCGAGTTATTGGTAAAAGTCCGGCGTTGTGGCATAAATTCTCGACTGATTTTTACTCTATAATTTAAATATCACTTAATAAAACTTCATACAATGGCACTACAATCGCCCCTCACTGCCACTAGCTTAGAGCAATTGTCTTGGACATGGCAAGGTCACACCATCCCCTACACTGTGCGGGGAGAAGGACAACCCCTAGTATTAATTCACGGTTTTGGGGCATCTATCGGTCATTGGCGCAAAAATATCCCCGTTTTAGCGGAAAATGGCTATCAAGTCTATGCCCTAGATCTCTTGGGATTTGGGGGTGCGGATAAGCCCGCTTTAGATTATAGTCTCAACCTTTGGCAGCAGCAAATACAAGACTTTTGGCGGGAAAAAATCGCAAAACCGACGGTATTTGTCGGTAATTCCATCGGGGGACTGATTGCCTTAATGCTGATGGCAGAATCTCCCGAAATCACTGCCGCAGGAGTAATTATCAACTGTGCGGGAGGATTAAACCATCGTCCCGAAGAATTAAATTTCCCCTTGCGTTTAATCATGGCTGCCTTTACCGGTTTAGTTAGTTCTCCGGTGACAGGAAAGTTTATTTTTGAACAGGTAAGACAGAAAAATCGCATCCGGAACACCTTAAAACAGGTTTATCGCGACCATACTGCGATTACCGAGGAATTAGTCGAAATTCTCTATCAACCCTCCTGTGATGCGGGTGCGTGGGGAGTGTTCGCATCGGTGTTGACAGCACCCCCTGGACCTTCTCCCCAGGAATTATTACCGCCAATCGATCGCCCTTTATTGGTACTCTGGGGAGAGGATGACCCTTGGACACCGATCGCTGGTTCGGTAATTTACCAAGAAAGAGCTAAAATGGGCAATAATACCCAATTTTATCCGATTGCCAAAGCCGGTCACTGTCCCCACGATGAACATCCCGAAAAAGTTAATCAATTAATTTTGAGTTGGCTGTCGGAAATGGGGATTTAGTCAGTTATGGAAGATTTTAGCGATTAATAGTTACTGGAGAAATCTGCCAATCGGGGCGAAGATTTTTCGCCCCCTGGAGATAGACGTGCTGCATTTCCCCTTGTAGTTTGGGAGTATTAACGTGAAGAATTACGCGAATACACTTTTCCAGACTACCAGCGACGTGCATCTGTTGCACATCGAGGAGGGGGACATTTTGCCAATGGGGACGTTCGCGAGCGATAGCAGCGGGGAAAATCGCGTCTAAATCCTGAGTTGCCGTAAAGATAATACTAACAATATCATCGGGATCGAGACTATTGTGAATTTCGATCGCTTCGAGGAGTTCTGTTACTGCTTCTCGTATAGCTTCAATAGTATTAACCGTTACCGTCGTTGCTCCCCGAATGGCTCGAACCTTCCACTGCACGATTGTTATCCTCCGATAATCCTGATGAGTCAATTTTAGGGGTTAACGCGCCCTTTTTCTCGACTTTAATCTGGTCATCAGGGTCGGTATAACCACAATAGTTGTCCGTTAACTTCTAATTCAAATTCTAGACGCTGTAGGGTTTTTTGTAATCCTGGGGGTATTTGGGAACGATTGCCCGTCAGACGACTAAGGAGGGGTTTCGGTTCTTCGATAGTCTGACATTTAGTTTTATCTGGGGGTAATCCTGCCAATTCTAGCGCCCAAAGTCGGGCATCTTCCTCGGTTCCTAAGCGATCAACGACTCCTAATTCTAACGCCTGTTGACCGGTAAAAATGCGCCCATCGGCAAAACTTTTCACCTGATTGACATCTAAATTTCTCGCTCCGGCGACGGTTTGCAGAAATTGCTGATAACTGGTATCGATCATATCCTGAAGAATTCTTTCTTCTTCATCAGTTAATTCTCGATCGAAGGAGAGAATATCTTTATAAGGGCCCGATTTAATCACTTTAAACGAAACTCCCACCTTATCTAACAATCTTTCTAGATTGTTCCCTCTCAGGATAACACCGATCGAGCCGGTAATCGTGCCGGGGTTAGCCATAATATAATTAGCCCCCATACCGATATAAACGCCGCCAGAGGCGGAAATATTGCCAAAACTAGCGATTATTTTCGTGGTTTTTTGTAACCGCTTCAATGCTTCATAAATTTCCTGGGAATCCCCCACGGTTCCCCCGGGGGAGTCAATACGGAGAAGTAGGGCGGGATATTGCCTTTCTTTGACGATTTCTAGGGCTTTTAAGACCCTTTTGCGGGTATCGGAGGCAATTGCACCTGTAATTTCTATTCGAGCGATTTGTTTGCGGGTTTTCGGTTTAAAAGGCCAGACCATCAGGTTTAAATATCTCTCAAAAAAGGACTCTCTCTAATCTAACGCTTTGATCGTTCTAGGTTAAGCAGACATTATATTTCAGAATTTAAGGACAAAATGTCTGGTTAAGTGTATAATGGCATTAAGTGACCAGAGTTGAGGTAGGCGAGGTGAAGATTTGGGCAAGGTGGAATCCTTTAATTTAGATGGCTTAGATCTGTTTTTCAATTCTCACGATCATTTGCCACCTCATTTTCATGTTCGTAAACCGGGCCAATGGGAAATTAGAGTTTTTTTCTTACTTTGTAATCAAGAAAATGGTCTAAATTTTCAGGTGAAATGGCCCGCCAATGCCAAAATATCTAGTAAGGAAAAAAAGCAAATTCTTGACCACGTTTTAGCGAATCGTTCTGCGCTCCTAATTGAATGGGAGGCAAAGGTCTGTACCCGGGAGAATTAATCATGTTAAATAAGCCAGAAATTACTGTTATAATTGAGGATAAAGAAATTTATCATTTCTTGCCAGAGTTTCAATCTGTGCAGATTCTTTCCTTACCAGATTTAAAGAATATTGATTCCTTAAAAAACATCTTTATTTGTACTTCTTTGACCAGTTTAAAGGCAGTGTCAGATATTGCCAGAAATGCTAATGATAAACATCATCTGCGAGGTCTTTTTATCCGAGCAGACATTGATTCTATCTGGTTGCCGCAACTATTTAAAAAGGCCAATTTACGCACCCTGCGAAATACCCTCGTTTATCGAGATTTTACTTTACCGACAAGGGTGATTAATGCTTGGAGTTGGGGAGCGCAAGAGCATTTAATCGCCAGAGCTTTAGTTATTGAGGAAAGTTTATTAATCAGTCGCTGTGATTTCGATGAGCTAGAAATTCCCTTTGCATCTATGCCAGCTTTACAGCGTATTCCTCTAGAAGAAAGAGAGAAGTTTATTATAGCAGAAGATGGTAGTTATATTCATTGGCGAGCCGTGGACATTCATCTTGATATAGCGGCTTTTTTGAGTGTGATTGAACCAGTAGCAAAACAAAAGTTTGCAGCGATTAAATTAAAACATGATCAGATTTTTGGTCGAGCGATTGCCTCTTTACGCAAACAGCATCAACTGCGACAATCAGATATTATAGGAGTATCCGAGCGTCAAGTGAGACGCATTGAACAGGGAGAAGGAACAAAGGTAGAAACCCTTAATTTATTTGCCCAAGCTCACAAAATGGAACTTAATGATTATCTTGATGCTGTTGCTGGGTTAATCGATAATACTTCAGTAGATTTGGATAGTTTTACTCATCCAAATATCCCAGAAATAGATGATTTATTTAAACTTATGGGTACTGAAAATCCTGTTGAAGTAATAGAGAAAAAAGTTAACTCCGAATATATCAGTAGAGAGGAGTGTAACTAATGAAAGTTTTAATTGACCAAGATTTAATCACAGAAATATTGCTTAATCGTACAGGTAATAAATCATGTGAGTCGGGTAGGAAGCTTTGGGAGGTTATTAAAAGTCCCCATCAATCTCAAGAAATAATTTTTTATATAACTAGGCCGTGCGTTCAAAGGGTTTATACCCTGAGCAGTATGAATTCATCAAAAGATGCTGATAAATTGATTAATCTTCTGGAGTCTAGATTTCATATCTGTGAAGGTTCACCTACTATTTTTCAGAATGCGCGTCAATACGATTCAGATATTGAATCAGCCATCGAAGTAGAGTGTGGTTTGGCCATACCAGTTGATGCAATTATTACTCAATCTCCCCAAAAATAAGTACCTAGGCAAAATTAATTACATACTCGCCTCCAAAATTGTCCAGCACTTTTTTAACGTAAGCGAGGAGGCTCTTTCGGTCTTTATAGGCGCTAAATTCAATCCATTCATATT
>NZ_SFBO01000175.1:0-18001 GCF_007095705.1 Microcystis sp. Msp_OC_L_20101000_S702 | reverse complement strand
AAGACCAGAACAGAGTAAATCTGTTAAGGCAGGTGCGGAACCCCGCAAGGGAAAGAAGCAGAAACCTAAATCGTGAGGTTTGGGAATCGCCGTCCGTTTTACGGCGGCGAGGATGTCAAAGCAGGAATAGTTTTTTTGTACGCTAAGAAATAATAGCAAGAATTCCCCTGTGGAAAATCTGTGGAAAACCGGAGCTTTTTTTGATCGCTCTTTCCGGTCTAAAATCTATCAATAGCAATAACTTCGCCCATTGCTAGGTTTTTCTGGCAATTCTGAAAAGATTGTGGAAAAATTGTCAAAGTGGAAGGAACCACTCCAGACACAGAGGACACAAAGATTGATCGATCATATAGTAAGTTAAACTTATCACACAGAACCCAGAAGAGCCGAGACTTGAGCCGACCAGCGCCTTTCTTAGGGAAAAAATTGCGTAAAATGTAGGCTGGTGATCTTTAAAATGGAACAAGCAGCAGGAAATTAACAAAACAAAACTCCGGGCATTCCCCGGAATCGATAGACTCAAATAGACAAGGAGACAGGATTGGTTAGCACATCTTCGTATCAAACAACAAAATCGAAAGAAATCTTTACAGCCGCTCAAAAATTAATGCCGGGGGGTGTAAGTTCCCCCGTGCGGGCCTTTAAATCCGTCGGTGGTCAACCCATCGTTTTTGAAAGCGTCAAAGGGGCCTATATTCGCGACGTGGACGGTAACGAATACATCGACTATGTGGGAACTTGGGGGCCGGCTATCTGTGGTCATGCCCATCCCGAAGTGATTGCCGCCCTACACCAGGCCTTAGACAAAGGGACCAGTTTTGGCGCTCCCTGTGTCCAGGAAAATATTCTCGCTGAAATGGTGATTGATGCCGTTCCCAGCATTGAAATGGTGCGTTTTGTCAATTCCGGCACCGAAGCCTGTATGTCCGTCCTGCGCTTAATGCGGGCTTTTACTGGCCGGGATAAAATCATCAAATTCGAGGGCTGTTACCACGGTCATGCCGATATGTTCCTGGTTAAAGCCGGCTCTGGTGTAGCCACCCTGGGTTTACCCGACTCGCCGGGGGTTCCCAAAACCACCACTAACAACACTTTAACCGCCCCCTACAATGACCTGGAAGCGGTAAAAGCCCTCTTTGTCGAAAATCCCGACTCTATCGCCGGGGTAATTTTAGAGCCAGTGGTGGGTAATGCCGGCTTTATCGTGCCGGATGCTGGCTTTTTAGAAGGATTACGGGAATTAACTAAGGAATACGGGGCCCTGTTAATGTTTGATGAGGTAATGACCGGATTTCGCATCGCCTACGGTGGCGCTCAGGAAAAATTCGGCATTACCCCCGATTTAACCACCCTGGGCAAAGTTATCGGCGGTGGGCTGCCAGTGGGGGCCTACGGTGGTCGGGCCGATATTATGGCGATGGTGGCTCCGGCCGGCCCGATGTACCAAGCGGGAACCTTATCCGGCAACCCTTTGGCCATGACAGCAGGAATTAAAACCCTCGAGTTACTCCAGCGCCCCGGCACCTACCAATATCTCGATAAAGTGACCAAATCCTTAACTGAAGGGCTGCTGAAAGTGGCTAGAGATGCTGGTCATAGCGTTTCTGGAGGTTATATTAGCGCTATGTTCGGAATGTTTTTCACTGGCTCCCCCGTGCATAACTATGAAGATGCCAAAAAGGCCGATGTGGCTAAATTCGGTCGTTTTCACCGGGGAATGTTGGAAAGAGGCGTTTATCTAGCTCCTTCCCAGTTTGAAGCTGGTTTTACTTCTTTAGCTCACACAGAGGCCGATATCGAACGGACTTTGGCCGCCGCTAAGGAGGTTTTAGCAAGTTTATAGTTAATGCCGCTTCGACTGGGAAAATCGATTGATAGAGTCCCAAGTATGGATGAGTTGACATCTCCCCGCTTGCAAAAGACGGGGATTCTTATCGGTGAGATCGAGGGCGGTTTTAACCCTACTCGATCTCGGTAACAATCTATTTTAGAAGGCCTGTCTGGTAGGTTTTCTGACTGCTATTTTTCAATTTTATTGGTGAGAGTTCCCACCACATCAATACCGAGGGTTTGATGGACACTGGCGAGGAATTGATTGACGATTTCGGGATAGACTTTGATCAGGGCAGCCAGGGATTTACCATCACCATTATCAACGATATTAACTCGCTCGAGGTGTAATCGTTTAGGAATTTTAATCGCTTCTTCCAGGATAGTTTCTAACTGTTGAATCAAGAAAATTGCTTCTGCTTCGCTGCCGGTGTTTTGCCAGACTTCTGCAAATAATTCGTTAACCAAGGCTTCAGCTTTGGCATTTTCTTCAAAAATTGCCGCTTCTCCTCTAGCGCGGAAAGTTTCAGCTTCCTGCTGCGCTTCTGCGGGTAAAACTTGATCTGCTTGGAGACGTAATCTTTCCAATTCTGCCCTGACCTGTTGCAATTTTTCCTCAACTATAGCACGTTTTTCCTTAGCGGCAGCAATAGTTATTTCTTCTTCCGATTTTGCCTGTTGTTCCAGTTTTGCTTTTAACTTTCTCAACTCGTTTTCTTGCTCTAAAATGATAATTTGATCGCGGGTTTTAGCCACGGTTGCCTGTTCCTCACATTCCGCAACTATTTGTTCAGCTTCATTGAGGGCATTTGATTCAGCAATTTCAGCATCACGCATGACTAAAGCGATTCTTTCCCGTCCGAGGGAGTTAAGATAATCCACGTCATCGGCAACATTTTGAATTTTGAGAGTATCAATTTCTAAACCGAGTTTAAACAGATCTTGACTGACGTTACTGGTAATACTTTCGGCAAATTTTAGGCGATCTTCGTTCACTTGTTCGGGGGTCATTGTTGCGACTACACCCCGCAAGTTTCCTTCTAAAGTTTCCTTAGCTACGCGAATAATTTCTTCTCGATCTCGATCTAAAAAACGTTCGATCGCATTGCCGACTATTTCAGGTTTAGAACTAACTTTCACGTTAGCAATTGCCACTATATTCAGGGGAATATTGCCCTTAGAATAGGCATTTTTAATCTCAATTCTGATCGGGGTTGTGGTGACATCCATGCGTTTAACGGTTTCTAAAATTGGAATACGAATCGCCCGACCCCCCGATACCACTCGATACCCCACATCCTGTCTATCTTTTGATTTGCGTTTCATCCCACTCAGAATTACCACTTCATTGGGTTTACAAATACACAGAAAAGAATTGATAAACCAAACCGCACCAATCCCCAGAAATATCAATAAAGCGACGGGAACACTATTCAATAATAAATTGCCAGCACTGTTGTTATTATTGTTGTCGTATTGGTTGGGATTAATTTGGATGAGATAGGAATTATTTTGACTATTCATAGTTAGTTACCCTTTGGTTTAGAAGAAATTAGAAATCGCCCCTGATATACTTTTCCGCAATGACTAAAACTTTATTATCCTGGAAATTGAGGATAAATGCTTGATCCCCGACATTAAATTGTTCTTCCCCTTCCGTTATCGCTACTATATCGATCAGACTATCTCCGACATTAACTCGTACTTTCCCCTTGCTATTTTTGTCGAAGGGGATTTGAACAACTCCAATTAAACCGATGAGAGAGTGATGATCGACAATACTATTTACCTGTTGGTTGCAGCGTCTTAACTTGACTAAAATTAGGAGTAGAATAGCCAAACCAATACCTACCCCTAAGGAAATTAAAACGATTGTGAGCAGTTGAGCATTCATAAGTTTAGTTATTTACCGTTATAGTTGCCCCCAATCTAATTACCGTTAACTAATTCGAGACTTCGGCCATTTCAATCACGCGATCAGCATTATCTTTGACCAAAAAATTTAAAGGTTTATTGCGACGAACTTTATACTTTAAGCGTCGTGATTCCACCCGCATCAGAATTTGTTCTAAACAATCGTGATCAAAACAAACGTGACGATGACGATCCTTATAACCTGCGGTTGCTCCACCAACGATGTGCAGTTGGGTATTTTTCTTTAACTGATACCATAAACCCTGGGGTTGATCTCCCAAAGAAGGGTTGGCAGTAGTCACAGCCGGATTACTAGACATATAAAATGGGTCAATCATATTATTGCCCATCGTCTGCTCATAATTGTAATAGTAATGGAGGGGGACATCGGCCGTGGGTAAACTTAAAAGTCCTTCATAAAACTGTCGGGCTGTCTCCAAATCTGTCACCATGATTGTATGAACTTTTGGGGCGCTAGTTAGAAACATCCACATGGCTAAGGCATAAGCGGCCAGAAGCATAACCATAATCCCCTGGGTGGACAGGAGAGTATCAAGGGGTAGAAAAGCGCCGAAGAAAAGATGATTTATCAACACTGATGTGATCCTATTGTCTAAGAATTTCTATCATTCCCTAATTATAATCACGACGCTGAAACTTAAGTTAACAGGGTGGGGAGTGACCAAGTTCCGTACATTTGTATTAAAATGCTCCCCCTGGGATGAATAAATGATGAGATGATGACATTGGCTACGGAAATATGAGGAATGAGCAGAGATGAAAGCGTATATTGGAAATAGAGCCATCCCTAGAAAGTGAGCTACTGTTATGAATTCTTTTGCGCTTCCCGTCTTTCTGCAATCAGGTTTAACCCTACTGGCATTTTTAGTGCTGATTATCCTGATGGCTTAAATCTTAATCCGTCTGTGACTTTGATCGAGTAGGGGCCGATCGACAGCTCAGACTAGATTTTGATAGACAGTTAGCATCTGTTCAGCGATCGCTGACCAACTATATTGATTTAAGACTAAATCCCTGGCATTTTTCCCCCTTTGTTGGCGAATTTCAGGATCAGTGATAGCCGTTGCCAAAGTATTAGTTAAATCCTCAAGCTGACAAGCTGTCACCCATCCCGCAGCCGCTGCTGCCACCGCAGGATGCAGATCCACCCGGTCTGAGATCACCACAGGAATTCCGGCGGCCATAGCTTCGGCAACCGCAATGCCAAAATTTTCATAGTAGGAAGGTAAAACAAATAAATCGGCCCTAGCGAGGAGGCTATTTTTGACTTCTCCGGTGACAAATCCGGTAATTGTCGTATTTTTGCCCAATATTGACCGCTCGATCTGATTTTTAATCTGATTTTCGTACTCCCGGTCCTGGGGATTGCTTCCTGCTAAGACAAAATGAAAATCTAGACCATTTTCTAACAACCTTTCTAAACTGGGCAGCAATAAATCTAGACCTTTTTTCGGATCAAGACGGGACATATAGAGGATGATCGGTTTATTTTCGGGAAGATCAAAACCCTTTACTGGTAAAGCTTGTGGGTTAAAAAAATCTACCCCTAGGGGGATGACAATATCCTTAGTTTTTATATTAAATCTTTCGGCGATTTGACACTCCTGCTGACTGGTAAAATGAATTGCCGCCGCCGCCGCTAAATTGGGTTTTTCCAGAAAATTGGCATATATTTGTTTAAGTTGCCGTTTTTTTTGCAAATCTGCCGGATCGAGGGTGCCTAGGGGACGGAGAATATAGGGCAGTTGATGATAACGAGCGATCGAAGCTGATATACTGCTCACCGGGGAGAATAAAGCATGAATGTGAGCGATATCGTAATCTTTTGCCCTATTAGCCAACCAAGTAAACAGATCAAGGGAAAATTTATAGCGCCGAAAGGGAGAACAGGGAAAATAATAGATTTGATAGCCATTTTGACTAACAGGGACCCCTAAAGGCACATCTAGGGGTGCTTGTCCCGTGTCACCATTGGAATCGGTGGTAATAATAGTCACATCTTGGCCCAGTTGGGCCAGGGCTGCTGACAAACCAAGTACCATTTGACTAGGGCCACCGTAAACAAGGGAAATCGAAGGAACAATCTGAAGAATTTTCATCTCTTTGGTGCAAAGGTCAAGACTTGTTAAAATCGATCAAGCCGTTCGCTCAAATTTACCACTTCTGTGGCTCTCATTTATGGTAATCGACTTTCTGCCCTTCACTATCAATATTTCTCCGGCCTTTATTGCTGGTAGCTGTCTCTGGTCTTTAGCATTATATTTGGGGTTAGCTGGGGTACGAAATTGGTTTATAGAAATTTTCTATCGCTGGTTTAATTTTGCCGAGCGTTTCCTCTATACTTCCCTAGAGGAGTTTGAAAAAACTCGCGTCGCCAGGGAATCCCAAAATGCTTTTTATGCCTCTATCTTTAGTATTATTCCCTTTCTCATTCTCGGCGGTTTCTCCGATTGGTTAATTGAGATTAGTTTAGGAAAAAGTTGGCCGATTAGTGTCGGTATTCTCGCCTGTGTTGCCTCTGGTGTCTATGAATTAGGAAGACAGGACGGCAGCGGCAATCAGTAAATTAAGCTGTTAACCATCTCAATTATTACTTAGGACTGCACGGGAGTGGCAAGTGAGTCGATTTTAACCCTTGACTAGCGCTCAATCTTTTCCTTCCAGACGATTTTTATGTTTATTAAGAGTCTTTTGCAGTAAATTCAAAACCTCATTGGCAATCTCAATAACTTCATGGGTTCCAAAACCGGCCTGAGTTAATTCTTTAAAAAAAGCCTTAGCGACAATTTTGGCTAATTTCGGGGGATAAGGATGGACAGCGATCGAATGTTCGGACTGAATTTCTGCTATTTCTCTAGTCACTGCCATGGCCACAAAACGAGATTTTAATATCCCTTGCAAATGAAAAATTTGCAGGGATTGGGCAGCCTGTTGAGCGAATAACTGCAAGATTTCTAAATCTAATGGTTCAAAATGTTTTTTGTCTAGGGGAAAACTGAGATTAATTACTCCAATTATCTGCTGATTGAGGATAATCGGTGCGGCTATAAAACTATTATTATTTGATCTTTTTGGATAACTGGCTGCACTGGCAAATGATGATCGAGTTATATCCTTAATTAGTAAAGGTTTCCCTGTGGCCGCTACATTGTCGGCAATAGCTTGATCAAGTTTAATTATTTCTTGATCAGCTAAAGGTGATAGCTCATCATAATGGGCAAAAACTTCTAGATAATCGGTAATTTCCCCTTTTAATTCCTGTGGAGAGCTTAACAGGATTAAACAGCGCCGCGCTCGCAATTGATGAGCGCTCATACTAGCTATTTTCCGAAAAATATCTTCAAGATTTTCCTCAACATTCAAGACAAGAGCCAGAGCCGTTAATTTGGGGTTAAAATTATCCATGTATTCAATCATTTATTCAGTCCGAGTTTAGGCTTTTAGGGTAAGGGTGACATTCCCCATCTCCCTGTTTATCTGAGTCTATAGCGTGCCATAGCATCTGATCGAGGGGCTTTTTTACTCGCTAACTGATCTATTATAGATGTAGCCAAAACTTCTGTCTGTCTCTTGTTTTTTGTCTTCCCTCTAGCTACTCTGAGATCTAGTAGGTCAGAGGAGTTTAACCTGACTGGAGTGAAAGATGGTGCGTTTTCTCTGGGCAATTTTGGCCGGTGTGGGGATGGGGTTAACAGTAGCGCCAGTTTCTTGGTGGTTACTCGCTTGGATTTCTCTCGTCCCCCTGTGGATTATTGTGAGATTAGGGGAAAAATCCCTAAAAAAACAGCTTTTATACGGTTTTGGTTGGGGTTTTGCCTACCATGGCCTCGCTTTATTCTGGATCACGGGAATTCACCCGATGACGTGGATGGGTGTCCCCTGGTTAGCGAGTTTGTCAATTGCTCTGTTTTGTTGGTTGTTTATCACTTTTTGGGGAACTGCGATCGTGCTAACTTGGACGTTAGTCATGTTTTATGTCAACAAAAGTGTTAATCAGTCATCTTTTCGCGATGCTCTCCTACGGGTTTTCATCGGCACTGCCCTCTGGTGTGGGTTAGAATCTCTCTGGAGTCAATCCCCTCTCTGGTGGACTACCCTTGCTTATAGTCAAAGTCCCCATAATTTATTGATTCTGCAATTGGGCAAATTATCGGGTTTTACGACGGTAACGGCGGCAATTGTGGCAGTTAACGGTTTAATGGCCGAAAGCTTGCTCCTAATCCGTCAATCGCGGCAAAATCTCGCTTTTCTCTCTTTACCCCTCCTCATTTGTTTTAGCCTCCATCTCTGGGGATGGAACACATACCATAAACCGATCGAAAAGTCAAGGGATTTAGGGATAAAAATTGGCGTAATTCAGGGCAATATTCCCAACACAATTAAACTTTCGCCCCTAGGATTTCAAAAGGCGATCGAAGGTTACACCTCTGGTTATCAAATTCTCGCCGATCAAGGAGTAGATGCCGTCTTAACTCCTGAAACCGCTTTACCCTATTATTGGGAGAACTTAGTCAATAATAGCTCGATTTATTCGGCAATTTTAGCCAAAAAAACGCCGATCTGGTTGGGTGCATTCGGCAAGGTGGACAAGGGTTATAACAATAGTCTCTTGACCATTGATGGCGAGGGACAGGTGATTAGTCGGTATGATAAAGTAATTCTCGTGCCTTTAGGCGAATACGTTCCTTTTCAGGAAATTTTGGGCGGAATTGTTGATCGCCTTTCTCCCTTGCAAGCGCACTTAATCCCGGGAGATCCCGATCAAATTATTAACAGTCCTTTCGGTAAAATAATTGTGGGCATTTGTTACGAATCGGCTTTTTCCGAACATTTTCGCCGTCAAACTGCTAGGGGAGGCGAATTTATTATTACTGCTTCTAATAACGCCCATTATAGCCACGCCATGCCCGCTCAACACCATGCTCAGGATACCATGCGAGCGATCGAAACCGATCGATGGATGGCCCGGGCCACCAATACAGGTTATTCTGCTTTTGTCGATCCCCACGGTAATCACCTTTGGCTATCGGATTTGGATAAATATCAAATTCATAGCGAAACAATTTATCGACGGGATACGAGGACTTTATATGTGCGCTGGGGAGATTGGTTAACTAAAGTTTTAATTATTACTGCCGGACTAGCTTGGCTCTGGAGAGCTTGGGATTAAGGTGAAAGTGCTATACTTTTTCGTGAATAAACTGTATAAATAACCTAAGTTTTTGCTGCAATGAAAGAGCAATTTGTCAAGTGGTTGAATAGAATCTTAATATTTGATGTGTTTTTAGTGATAGCGGGTTTTCTCTGGTTTGCCGTGGCTGTTATTGGTGAATCCACGGGAATTCCCCTAGGATTTAAACTTTTTCAGCGTCTTTGGCTGCCCCTATTCAATCCTGCTATTAGTATTTTAATTGCGGGGGCGATTTTAAGCTGGGGGATTAATAAAATTCAAGAACGCTTGTCCCCTAAATAGGGTTTGCTTAATTCAGTTATCAGTTATCAGTTATCAGTTATCAGTTCACTGTTTACTGAAAAAACTCCCCTACTTCCCCGCTCTCCTATAGTTTTTAAAGTCGTCTTTGCCAAGCAACAACTAATTTAATTTCCTCATAACTATAATTATCTCCCAGATTTTCTTTGAGAGTTTTCAGGGATTGATCACCCACTTTTTTAATTGCTAAACGAATATATTCCTGTTTATTCTTAGGAACTAACTGATTAATATCAATTTCGTAACCAGCTTCCAGCAATTTAGCTAAATGTTCATAGATGGTTGAGACTTTTAAGCTTCTTTTACGAGCGATTTCTTCCACATTCAAACCATCTTGATAGTATTGGAGAGTGAGGAATTGAGTAGAGGGAAGACTGTCCTGACAAAAATCATTAATTGCCGCTATAAATATATCCCCATACTGTTGAACTTTGCTTTGTACTACTCCAGAAATTTGACGAAACTGCTCTAAACTCCGGGGTTTTGATTGGGCCATCAAACGCAGACTAGAATCATGGAAAATAACGTAGGGAGGAACCCCTTGACTATCGGCAATTTTTTTCCGCAGTTGCCGCAAGCGCTCGAATAATAAATCACTTTCCACCATATTGGGATTGTCGTCTCCCAAGATTGGACCGTTAGCTTTTTGGGGGACGGCAATAAACACGGAACGTTGTTTCCGCATCACTTCCCAACTGTGTTGATTAAGTTTCAAGATTCTAAAATTGTCTTCAGTTTCTACCAGTAGATTTTGCTGGACAAGGGAACGACTTAAACGTTTCCACTCCCCGAGAGTTTTATCCTTACCGATGCCATAAGTGGATAATAAATGATGTTGATATTGGGTGATTCTTTCACCTTTTCCTCCCCTGAGTACGTTGATTATGTGCATCATACCGAATTTTTGTCCCGTCCGCGCCACACAGGATAAAAATTTTTGTGCTTCGATTGTCCAATCCTCAGAATTGTTCCCATTCCGACAGTTATCACAGTTACCACAGTTACCCGCAAAACTTTCTCCAAAGTAGCCTAGTACGCTTGATCTTCTACATTCAGTCCCTTCAGCATAATCTAACACCTGTCGCAATTGTTGACGAGCTTTCTGTTGTTCATTTTGCTCAGTTTTTTGGTTAATAAAATACTCAATTTTTCTGGCATCGGCAAAGCTAAAAAAGAGGGTACATTTAGCCGGTTCGCCGTCCCTACCCGCACGGCCCGATTCTTGATAATATCCCTCTAAATTGCGGGGTAAATCATAATGAACGACAAAGCGCACATCCGGTTTATTAATCCCCATACCAAAGGCAATTGTCGCCACCATAATCTGCACATCATCCCGAATAAAACGGGTTTGATTTTCGCTTCTTTCCTGATCGTTCATACCGGCGTGATAGGGTAGGGCATTAATACCATCTTTTTGTAAATGTTCGGCAACTTGATCGACGGTTTTGCGGCTGATACAATAAACAATGCCAGACCCTTTTTTTCCTTTAATATATTGATACAATTGCTGATAAGATTTACTGGTTTTAGCTCGAACTTCATAATAAAGATTAGGACGATTAAAACTAGCAATATGAATGGAAGCATCTCGCAATCCTAATTGTTGAATAATATCTTCCCTAACCTGTTGGGTAGCGGTGGCAGTTAAAGCCAGAATTGGCACGGAGGGAAAGCGTTGACGGACTTGTTTAATTTGTCGATATTCAGGGCGAAAATCATGACCCCAATCGGAGACACAGTGAGCTTCATCCACCGCTAAACAGGCTAAACCGAGGTAATTATCAATAACAGCTAGAAAGTCTAAAAAACTAGGCGATAATAATCTTTCTGGGGCGACATATAACAGTTTAATTTTTCCTTGCAGGATTAAAGATTCTCTGTCTCTGACTTGTTTCGCGTTCAAAGTGCTATTGAGAAATGTTGCCCCGATGCCATTATCAGCTAAAGCAGTTACCTGATCCTGCATTAAAGCAATTAGGGGAGAAACCACCACCGTCACCCCTTTTTTAATTAAAGCAGGTAGCTGAAAACAGAGAGATTTACCGCCTCCGGTGGGCATAATTACTAATAAATCCTGATCATTTAAAGCAGCCTCAATTATTTGGCGTTGATTCGGTCGAAATTGATCGTAGCCAAAGTGATATTTTAAGACTTTTTCTAAAGAGTCAATTGCAGCCATTGAGCAAGGGGAAAAATATTTTTATAGTAGTTATTTTAGGGTTAGGGATTTAAGTAGTCAGTGATCGGTAATCGGTAAAAAGAAAGCCGGTAGCCAAAACAACTAACCTTAAGATTGTCTCACCTGATCGGGAACACCCACAAAGGAGAGATTAGCTAATTTTTTCAGATTTTGACAGCGCAATAACTCATTAAAATTGAGACTCGATCGCCCCTCAATTTCAGCTATAGTCTCAATAGCCGATAATAAACTTTTAGCGGCCTCGGTTTCCGTGTAACCGCGTCTAACGGCCACTTTTAGGGCTGCCTCATCCGCGTCTAATTCCCGTTGGGGGCTGCGTTTTTCCCGCCAAATCCGGTTAATTGCCAAGGCGGTTAAACCCCCCGCCACTGCCATCCCGACGGCATCGGTTTGTAGGGTTTCCACGGTTAAACCTATCATACCAGCCAGAGCAATTACTCGATCGAGATCGGGTTTAAACCATTTTACTGCCGTTAAAACACAGACAGCCCTTAACAAGACTAAATCCCGTTGGGATCTTGATAATTGCCGCCAGAGGTCAAAATTAATTGGAATCGGTCTGACCCCTCTTTGCCAGGGTAGGGGAAAATTAGTTTCGATTACCTTGCTGCTTTCGGGTTTGCTGACAATGCGCGTCATCATCCGTCCCGAAGCAGGCATGAGGTCTAGTAAATGACTAATCTCGTTGTCTTGGTTCATCGATCGCCGGTCAATAGTCTTCGATCATTGAGTATAATCGCTTTCTGAGTTAATATCTCTTTTCCGACAATTTTCTCAACAAAACCGCGTGAGTACCTACCGTTCGGCTTTGAGGGATTCGATGCCCCGAAAATCGCCAATAAATTCCTGCATCTTCCTCAAAATCCTCATGTTTTGATTATTATTGAGGGGATGAAACCAGTCCTGACCGGATCTTGCCAACTCCAGGTAAAACCCGAACCGGTGGCCGCTATCGAGGCGACACTGAAGGCGTTTGCGGAAGCTTGGGAGTAGGTTAACGGGACGGTGAAGCCGAACCTGATGAACGAACTGGCGATACAGTCGCTACTTTCTACGTTCTGAAAATTAGTTAATTGACCAGATGAAAATAATCGGTAAAACCCCATACCTTCAGCAAACCCTAATTAAAGCAATAGTTAAATCCTGATAAAAATCCTCTTGTTTTAACTCCACTTTTGATTGAGAAGCCAGTAAAAGTAAAGCCCAAAAAATCGCCACCTTTTCCTGTGTTGCCGAGTGACTAGAGGGTTTTTCCGCTTGCCATAAATCTAATAAATACTCAAACTCTATCTCATTTTTCTCTAATTGAAAAAACTTTCTCTGCAAAAAAAAGTCCAGTTCCGCTGCCAATTCCGTCAGGTTTTCTTGGTGGGCTAATTCCGTGATAATTTGTACCGCTTCCCGTCGGGATTGAGGCCGGGGTTTCGGGACAACTACAGGCAGTTTCGGTAAAGCTTCAATCTCTAGGGCAATCTGTTGTAATTGAGTGATTAACTCCTGTAAAGTTACCCGTCTTTTTCGCGGTGGTGGGGCAGCAGTACGACGGCGAATATGATTTTCTAGATAACGGGGTAAAGTTCTTAATTCCCGTTCTAACTCGCTAATTTCCTCATCAATCAGACTTTCTTCTTGCTGGTCAAAAGACAATCTTTCTAGGGTATCAGCCTTAAATAAAACTAACATAGAAGCCCATAAAAAAGCCTGTCCCGATTGGGGTAAATTAGCTTGGGCCATGGCTAAATCTAGATCATTTAATAACCCCAATTCTGCCAAAAAGCGATCGATCACATCAATAACCTGCACATCCCAGGGGTCAATTTCTCCCTGTTCCGCCATTTCTAAAAGAGAGGCGATCGCATCACTGGCCGAGGTGATAGTCATGATTGTAGAATCTTGTAGGATCTCAAAGGATAGAATTTAGCAAGCAAAACCATGGACATATCGATCGCTGACCTGCGCTTGGACTACAATCTCGAAGAATTGCTAGAGTCAGAAACATCTGCCGATCCTTTCATTGTATTTAAACAATGGCTAGAACGGGCGGTATCTTCGGGAAGATTGGAACCCAACGCTATGACTTTAGCCACTATTTCCCCGGAGGGTAAACCCCGGGCCCGCATGGTACTGTTAAAAGACTTCGATCCTCGCGGTTTTGTTCTCTTTACCAACTACCAAAGCGCCAAGGGACAGGAATTAATCGCTAATCCCAATGCAGCCCTAGTGTTTTGGTGGGGAGAATTGCAACGGCAAATTAGGATCGAGGGAACTGTAGAAAAAATCAGCGAGGAGGAATCGGATAATTACTTTTTTGTCCGTCCCTGGGAATCCCGTTTAGGGGCCTGGGCCTCCAATCAAAGTGAAGTGATTTCCGGGCGGGATATCCTCGAAAAACGCCTGACAGAACTAAAAGAAGAATATGCGGGTCGTGAAGTTCCCCGTCCTCCTCATTGGGGCGGATTTCGCCTAATTCCTAGTTTAATCGAGTTCTGGCAAGGTCGCCCCAGTCGTCTCCACGATCGTCTCTGTTATTATCGTCAAGAAGATGGCAATTGGCAAAGGCAACGTTTAGCTCCTTAGTTTTATTTTGACACCTTGTATTAGCAAAATAGCTCGATGCTAATTCAATTTGTCATTTTAGTCTTGAGATAATATTAGGTCGATGTCTTTTCCCAACCCGCGCTTACCTTAGCGATCGGGTTGGGCTATTATATCAATTGGATAAAGGCAATCTCTCTGCCCTAAAGTTTCAGAAAAACGATAGAATTGAAAGGGTTTTTGTCTGCATCCTTCAAAAATAACTAGAGAATTATGGACATCAATAAAGTTGGACTTCGAGAAACCTTAGAAGCATTGCGGGTTGAACTGAGTAAATCTATTTTAGCCTCTGAGGGTGAGCAGATTCGCTTTGAGGTGGGTGACATTGAATTAGAGGTTCAATTTGTGGTTGAGCAGTCGAAAGAAGGCAAAGGTGGGCTGAAATTTTGGGTAGTAGAAATGGGTGGGGGTGTCACCAATAAAGATACGATAACCCATAGAATTAAAATTCCCCTTAAACCCATTGGGAAAGATGGAGGACCTATCAAGACAGCAAGTGATGATATTCCCGATTAGAATTTTATACCCCTAGAAGCGCAATGTTTGCGCTCAAAGCAGTTAATTTGTAGGATGGGTTAGCGAAGCGTAACCCATCACCATCCCAGAAGAATAGGTTACATCAATCCGATAAGTTATGCCCCAATTCCAACCCCTTCGCGCTTTAGAAATTGTTGCCCCTAAATACGGCACTGCCTATCGAATTGGGGGACGTTTACTCTTGACTTGTCGGCATCTATTTGATAATAGTAACGACTGTAAAGTACGATTTAGATCAGCATCAAACTATTCTGATAAGCAAGACATAGACGCTAAGGTAATTTGGAAAGCTCCCGATAATATCGATATAGCTTTAGTTGAATTACCAGAAACTATCGAAACTTGTAATCCTGTAGTTTTTGGGGTGTTACCTGATGCTAATACCACAAAAAAAGTTAAATTTGACTGTTTGGGCTTTCCTTTATTTTTACGGTATGCTGAAGATGAGATAAAATACGCCACAGGGTTACATATTGAGGGAACTATTGATGTGGCTAATCGTGTTCCTCATCACCGTTTGTTATTAAATATTAAAGATAGTCAAGACATACAACCCACCGATGAACAATTAGAAAGATTAGCAGAAGATCAGTCACCTTGGCAAGGAACATCGGGATCAGCAATTGTTTGTAATGGGTTAGTGATTGGGGTACAATCTAAACAGCCAATTAGAGATCGTCCAGCATCTTTAGAAGCTGAATCTTTGGCAAGGGTTTATGATAATCCTGAATGGTGTGAGATATTAGAAAACCATGATATTGATCCTGAACCTAAACCCGTTATTTCCGCTTCTTTAAAATCTTCTTCCTATCGCAATCAAGCTCCTCCTAAACCGAGTTATTTTGTCGAACGTCCAGAGGTTAGTATTGAGTTAAATAAACTTTTATTGTCAGAAATAACGGAAAAAACGGGGACTTTAGTTATTAGTGCGATTTATGGCTTAGGAGGTATTGGTAAATCCACTTTAGCGGCAGCTTTAGCACAAGAAAAAGAAGTTCAAGCCTTTTTTCCTGATGGCATTTTCTGGGCAACATTAGGACAACAACCAGATATTTTATCCTTTCTTCATGGCTGGATTCAAGCTTTAGGAGATTATAATTTTAAGCCGACGGGTATTGATGCGGCATCCTTACACTTGAGGACTTTATTGGCAGATAAAAAGGCTTTATTAGTAGTAGATGATCTCTGGAATGTGGAAGATATTGATCCTTTTAGAGTAGCAGGAAATCACTGTAAATTATTAGTAACCACTAGAGAAGTTCCCGTTAAAGGGGCAATTCGTTATGATTTGGATGTGATGACGGAAAGCCAATCTTTAGCCTTATTAACGGGTTATTTAAAGCATGAATTAAATTTAGCAGATCAGAAACAAGCCAAAATATTAGCCAAAATTGTCGGTTATTTACCCTTAGCTTTGGAGTTAACGGCGGCACAAATTGAAGATGGGATTCCTTGGGCTGAATTAATCGAAGATTTACGAGCAGAAATCGCTAATTTAGAAATTTTAGATCGCTTGGAAGCTGGAGATACTGCCAATGAAGAAAAACGAAAACATTATAGTTTAATTGCTTGCTTTA
Organism: Microcystis sp. Msp_OC_L_20101000_S702; assembly: GCF_007095705.1. NCBI lineage: Bacteria > Bacillati > Cyanobacteriota > Cyanophyceae > Chroococcales > Microcystaceae > Microcystis > Microcystis sp. Msp_OC_L_20101000_S702. The sequence continues at coordinate 1,833 of NZ_SFBO01000175.1, read as the reverse complement.
ATCTCAGTTTAAAGCGATTAAATGGGCAAAGATTGAGACAATTTAGCTGGTTAGGGGTGTTACCCGATGATGTTACCATTACGGAAAAAATGGCGGCGACTTTATGGGATTGTCAGGTTAGAGAAGCGAGACAAACTTTAAGATATTTACGGAGTAAGGCTTTATTATTAACGGGGGTTTCTAGTGAACTATTAACGAGTTATCGGGTCCATGATTTGTTACATGATTTAGCCCGAAATCTGATCCTAGCGCCTCCTCATCCTGAAACGGATTATCAATTACCGGGGTTAGGTTTGTCGATTTCTGAAGCGCATGGGCAACTTTTAACTCGGTATCAAAAACAGATTAAGATATCCCCCCTAACCCCCCTTGAAAAGGGGGGAAAAGAGGTGGAAGTCCCCCTTAGTAAGGGGGATTTAGGGGGATCAAACTGGCACAGTTTAGAGGATGATGGCTATATTTATAATCAATTGCTCTGGCATTTGGAAAAAGCGGGACAGATAGCCCAGATTCATCTATTACTGAGGGAAAAAACCGCAGAAGGTCATAATGGTTGGTATAGTCAATGTGAAAAGGAAGGGAAAACGGCAATTTTTATTAAGGATGTTTCCCGGGCGTGGCAATTGGCGGAGGAGCATTTTATTGAGAATCCCAGTGAGTCGATTGGGTTACAGGTTCGTTATACCTTAATAACTACTTCCCTCAATAGTTTGGCGGGGAATATTCCACCAGAATTAATTGCTTTACTGATTAAACATGAAATCTGGACACCTGCTCAGGGTTTGGCTTATGTGAGGCAAAATCAGGATGATTTTAGGAGAGCCGCAGGATTAACAGCAATTAGTCCCTATCTTACCCCTACTTTGTTAACCGAAGCCTTAGAAATTACCAGAGGGATTGGGGAGGAATACTCCCGTGCAGTGGCATTGATAGGGTTAGCTCCCCACTTCCCTGAAGTGTTACCCGAAGCCTTAGACGTTGCCAGAGCGATTAAGTATTTACATCAGCTTGCAGATGTATTAATAAGGTTAGCTCCTCACTTTCCTGAAGTGTTACCCGAAGCCTTAAAAGTTGCCAGAGGGATTGGGTTTGAATCAAGCCGTGCAAGGGCATTGACCGGGTTAGCTCCCTATTTACCGGAAGTCCGTGCAGAGGCGTTGACAGGGTTAGCTCCCCATTTACCGGTCAGTTTGTTACCCGAAGCCTTAAAAGTTGCCAGAGGGATTGGGGATGAAGACTACCGTGCTTGGGCATTGACCGGGTTAGCTCCCTATTTACCGGAAGTGTTACCCGAAGCCTTAGAAATTGCCAGAGGGATTGGGTCTGAATACTACCGTGCAAGGGCATTGACAGGGTTAGCTCCCCATTTACCGGTCAGTTTGTTACCCGAAGCCTTAGAAATTGCCAAAGGGATTGGGGCTGAATCCTCCCGTGCAGAGGCATTGACAGGGTTAGCTCCCTATTTACCTGAAGTGTTACCCGAAGCCTTAGAACTTGCCAGAGTCATTGACGATAAATTTTCTCGTGCAGAAGCCTTGACAGGGTTAGCTCCCTATTTACCTGAAGTGTTACCCGAAGTCTTGGAACTTGCCGAAGCGATTGATGATGATGACTTCTTGGCTAGTATAGTATTAGCAGACTTGGCTGTCCGTTTACCTAGAAGTTTGTTACCCGAAGCCTTAAAAGTTGCCAGAGGGATTGAGTATGAATCCTTCCGTGCAGAGGCGTTGACAGGGTTAGCTCCCCATTTACCGGTCAGTTTGTTACCCGAAGCCTTAAAAGTTGCCAGAGGGATTGGGGATGAAGACTACCGTGCTTGGGCATTGACCGGGT
>NZ_SFBO01000174.1:0-10401 GCF_007095705.1 Microcystis sp. Msp_OC_L_20101000_S702 | reverse complement strand
CCTTTTTTCTTAGCATAATCTGATAGTTTCATGTGAACTGCAATGTAAACTTGTACTAACCATATTAGCAGTTGTTTGCAGTCATTTGCATATATTTTTTACAAAACTTTACAATACTGGTCTCAAGTGCGAGAAATTGAGGCATCAAAACTAATTTTCATCGATGAATCGGGGGTAAATTTAGCCCAATTAAGACTCTATGCTAGAGCCTTAATTGGCCGAAGAGCTTGGGGAAGAAAACCGCAAAAGTTAAATTGAATCAACAACGATTATCGAACCATTTAATTAGCACATGGCATAAAAGCAAGCTGTGACTGGGTCTAATTCTTGGAGATGTCCATTAATTATACCGCTCCCTGCTGTCAACTCCGACGCTCATAGACAGTCTTAACGAGTAATTTAGAGAGTCAACCGCTTAGTGGTCTGTCAATCTTGAAATTGTGGATAGGGGAATGCTGCCAAATTATTCGCCCCCAGTGCCTCAAAATCATCTTAACAGACCCATAGAATCGCCCTTAATTTTTGTCAATTGTCGGCCCCTAACTATATTCCTCCCCGACACTGAGATTAAAGAGCATTTGCAGGGATTGTAAACAGCGCTTACGCGCTTCGATATCCTGTTGGGCCCGCAGTTGTACCATGGGTTCGTGAAGGATTTTATTAACGATACCGCGGGTCATTGCTTCGATAACTTCTTGGTGTTTTTCGGCGAATTCCGTCCCCAAACGGGAGAGGGCCTTTTCTAATTCCTGTTCGCGAATATCTTCAATTTTGCTTCTTAAACAGCTAATTGTCGGTACAGTGTCCAAAGAACGCCACCAAAGCTCGAAAGCTTCCACTTCCTGCTCTAGGAGTGCCTCTGCTTCCCTGGCCATCTGACGGCGACTTTCCTGATTGGCGGCAACCACCGCTTTAAGATCATCGACGTTAAAAGCTTGCACTTGTGCCAATTCCTTCACGTCGGTGTGGACGTTGCGGGGAACAGAAATATCGATTAACATCAGCGATTTAGCAGTAATCGTCACTTCTGTCAATAAATTTTTAGTTAAAATTGGTTCCGTGGCTCCAGTACTGGTGAAGACGATATCCGATGCCGCTACGATGGCCATCATCTCTTCTAAGCCATATAGTTGCAGCGGTACGTTAGGAAATTCACGGGCCAACTCCTGGGCCCGTCTTTGGGAGCGATTGACGATCGCAATTTGCTGAGAACCCTTAGCCAGAAGGTGAGTAACTAATAATCGGGACATTTTCCCTGCCCCGATAATAGCGATTTTCTTGCCGCTGAGGTCTGCCACCTTAGCATGGGCTAACTCCACCGCCGCCGAACTGATCGATACGGCCCCCGTGCCAATACTGGTTTCCGTGCGGACGCGCTTACCGGCAGTCATCGCTTGTTTAAAAAGGCGATCGAGTAATTGGCTAATAGTATTGTACTTTTGAGCTAATTTATGGGTATTTTTAACTTGAGCGAGAATTTGCCCTTCACCGAGGACAAGACTTTCTAAACCGGCCGACACCCGGAGCAGATGACGGACAGCATCCTGATGCAGTAGGGTAAACAGATAACGACGCAGGACATTAAGGGGAATATGCCCGATTTCAGCGAGAAACTGGGTAATTTCCACCACGCCCTTTTCCGTATCCGTAACCACGGCGTAGATCTCCAAACGGTTACAGGTGCTGATAATCGCCACCTCTTGGATGTGGGGATAACCCTTGAGGTGGGTAAGAGCGGACTCGATTTTCGCTTCCGGGATACTCAATTTTTCGCGAATTTCCACAGGGGCTGTCTTGTGACTCAAGCCCACTACAGCAATATTCATTTATGTTCTCCTACAAATGTTGCTCAGGCTACAAAAATTATTGATAAAGATCAGTGCGTTATGTCTCTAATTGTTGCAATTTAGTCCCAATCGGGATGCAAATAAAAGATGTTTGAAAAAAAACTTTATATATTTTTACCAATGGGGGCGAGGTGAGCCATACCCACCCCACCGCGTCAGGGAATTATCTCAGTTGAATGTATTTGGGTTGGTCGAACAGGTGAACGGTATCAACAAAGCGGGCGGTTTTCGATTGGGTGGAGATAACCAAGCTTTGGGTTCGAGCGCCACCATGAAAGAAGCGGACTCCTTCCATCAGGGTGCCGGGGGTGATACCACAGGCGGCAAAGAGGACGGTTTCGCCACTGGCTAATTCTTCGCAACCGTAAACGCGATCGGGATTGGTGATGCCCATTTCTTGCAGACGAGCGAGATTACCCTCGCGGCTTTCGCCGATTAAACCGGTTTTGACCACTTCGGGATCATAGATTAATTGTCCCTGGAAGTGACCGCCTAGACAACGCATAGCCGCCGCCGAGATTACCCCTTCTGGAGCGGCACCGATACCCATGAGAGCATGAATATTAGTTCCCGAAAAAGCGCAGGAAATAGCGGCCGATACGTCACCATCGCTGATCAGACGAACTCTGGCCCCGGCGTTGCGGATTTCTTGGATTAATTCCTTGTGACGGGGACGATCCATAACCACTACCACCAGTTCTTCGATGGAACGATTGAGACAATCGGAAAGAACTTTCAGGTTTTCCGTCGCCGATTTATTAATATCCACATGACCTTTAGCTGCTGGGGGAGCGGCTAATTTTTTCATATAAAAGTCAGGAGCGGCGAATAATCCACCTTTTTCGGAGATCGCTAACACGGCCATAGAACCATTTTGACCGTAGGCAACCAAGTTAGTGCCTTCGCAGGGATCGACGGCGATATCAATTTCGACTAATTCGTCGGGATTACAATATTGTTTGGCATCAACTTGGGTACAGATACCCACTTCTTCGCCAATATAGAGCATGGGAGCCTCGTCTCTTTCCCCTTCTCCAATAACGATGCGACCGCGCATATGGATTTTATTCATCCGTTCACGCATCGCTTCCACAGCGACGTGATCGGCGATATTTTTTTCGCCTTTACCCATCCACTTCGAGGAGGCAATGGCAGCCTGTTCGACCACTTCGATAATTTCTAACCCTAGCGTACTTTCCACTCGATGATCCTCCCTACAGCTGATCTATGATTTATCTAGTGAGTTTGTTTCCTTAACAGTCAAAAGTCTATCACCAGACGGGGATCATTCTTAAGTTTTTATGTAGATCATCTGGAGGAGACCGGTATAGCTAGGGAATTTTTGCCAGCACTGTCGCCTCCATCTCAGTTATGGAGAGCTTGTTCGCTGATTTGGTCTGGCGATCGCATGAAGGAAGGTTCTTACCCCTGTTGTGAATGCTAGACAAGGGCAGCTTTGTCAATACTAAACATCTGGTGCGGTTTTGCCGAGCAAAATTATAACGTTATCGGGTCAGGTTTTAAAATGAGCCATTTTAGTTGACGGTCTTTCTCATAAAGATGCAGTATAACCTAATTTGCTATCGACGACTGACTCCCCAAGGGGAAAATTTCCTACCTCATCCTTAAGATAAGCTAAGTAGCTGGTTATAATTAAATTGAAGATAGATTTTGGGTTCGATCCCCCCTGCCCCCCTTGATAAGGGAGCATTTGATAATTTTTAACGCCTAGGTACTTAAGACGCATTTTAACCGCCTATAACTCGGTTTGTTAACGAAGCCAATAAACTATAGCGATAATAATACTCAGAATTACCACAGTCTGGCGCAGATAACTAGGAGAGATAATTCTAGCTAGTTTTCCCCCCAATACCCCCCCCATTAAAGAGCCAATTGCTACCACTATCGCTGCCGACCAATATACATGATTAGAAAAGAGAAAAAACCAAGATGCGGCCACATTAACCACCAAAGAAAGCAACTGTTTTAAAGCATTTAATCTCGTGAGATTATCCTTGAGAAATAAGCCCAAAATTGCCAACTCAATTACCCCTAAACCTGCGCCAAAATAACCACCATAAACTGAAGCAAGAGCGATGGGTAAAACCGCCAAAATTTCTGGTATATGACCATTTTCGTCCCCTTGTTGCCGCTGTAGCCAAGAGCGTAAAGTATCTTGAAAAGCCAATAAAGCCGCCGCTAAAAGAATCAGAAAAGGAATCAGGCGCTCAAATACTTTATCACTACTATTTAACAGCAAAATACCACCGATAATGCCGCCAATAACTGCCGGTGGTAGTAATAATCGAATCCGTTTTTGTTGCCCGTGCAGGTCTTTTTTTTGGGCGAGGGTTGCCCCCAGATAACCGGGACATAAAGCGACGGTATTAGTCACATTTGCCATTACTGGTGGGATACCCACCGCCATCAGCGTCGGAAAAGTAATCAGACTACCGCCACCGGCAAGAGCATTAATTAAGCCGGCAGCCACGGCAGCGATTACCAAGAAGCCATACTGAATAGGCGTGAGCATTTAGGTGTTAGGGATAGTAATTAGCGATAAATCAATTTTTTCCTCGTCAACTTGCTTAATTTCGGCTCTAATTCCTGGTCCAAAATATCTTTCGATTTTTTCCTGTTTTGCCAGCCACTTTTCTAGGGGTAAAAGGGGCGATTCAAATTCTAGAGTAAAACAATAGGCGGAATCAACAGCAGTTTCACGAATTGCCACTAAAGTCGGTCTTTCCTCGTCTGTGGGGCTTAATCCCAGCTTTTCTAGGGCTTCATCCAGATGCACTTCCTGTCCGTAGCGATAGCGGGTGACATCGTTGCGAAGTTTGGTTTGGGTGACAGTAGCCTGTTGTTGGCGCAATTGCAAGATTTCGGGGCTAGTGGGCTGGCTGAAAGGTATCGGTTTGATTTCTGAAGCTTTTAGGGCTAAACCTCCCAATAATAACGGTAATCCGTAGAAAAACCCCGCTAAATTGACCGTGGCGTTACCTTGGGCATAACCGATGATCCCGATAACCGTTAAAATACTGCCTAAAATTAAGCCAAAGTATGATAGTCTAATTTTTCTGAGCATGAAATAATTTTTTTCTTGAGTACGCTAATCCTTTAGAGATTATACAACTCAAGAGAATCTTTTTTGCAGATGGGCAGTGGGAAGATTTTTCAGTTATCAGTAAACAGTCATCAGTCATCAGTAAAAAGAAAGCGGCGAACTTGACACTTAATAAGTAAGTAATCTCAATTTTGATGTTTTAATAAGGTCGAGGTTGAAAATTATCAGGAATATCGAGTTCAAATACTTGGTCATGAATCCGAGCCACATAAAACCCTTCTTGCAGAATTTTTTCCCGTAATTCGTTGGATAAGTCAACCGATGCTAGTATGCCATAGAGTTTTTTGTCCTTGTGTTCAGGGAAAAAGCTGCGAAACCGTTGCAAAATACTTTTTAATTGTGTAATGGATTCCTCTCTAGCATGACTTTTAACCTCGACGATATAGGCAGTATTTAGCTCACCATTGGTATAGGCAAGGACATCAATTTCTAGGTGTTTTCCATCTTTACTGACTCGGACACTGGGACTAACAACTTCCATGCCAAAGCGTTGTCTGAGAATCTTTTCCATTGAAGGAAGGGCAAGTCCTTCGGTAAAGCTGCCGAATTTTGCCCCTAATCCCCCAATTTGCTGACCTAATTCTTTGAGTTGTTTGTCAGTCTTCTTCTGTTGTTGGGCGTTTTCCTTCTGTTGTCGGTCAGTTTCCTTCTGTTGTTGACTAACTTCCTTCAGTTGTTTGTCAGTTTCTTTTTGAGCAGCAGTTAATTCGGACTGAGCAGCAGTTAATTCAGCTTGAGCAGTCGCTAATTCGGCTAAGATTCGCCATACGTCTTCGGATGTAGTTGCCATAGATAAATTTTTTCCTCTGATTTGGTCTATTACTATTTTACTAAATTTTGCCGATTCATGAAGAAAAAAGTGTTGCTGCCTTTGGCCAAGATAGAGCGATTACATTTAAATTTTTAATAAGGTCGAGGTTGAAAATTATCGGGAATATCGAGTTCAAATACTTGGTCATGAATCCGAGCCACATAAAACCCTTCTTGCAGAATTTTTTCGCGTAATTCGTTGGATAAGTCAACTGATGCTAGTATGCCATAGAGTTTTTTGTCCTTGTGTTCAGAAAAAAAGCTGCGAAACCGTTGTAAAATACTCTTTAATTGAGTAATAGATTCCTCTCTGGCATGACTTTTAACCTCAACGATATAGGCAGTATTTAACTCACCATTGGTATAGGCAAGGACATCAATTTCTAGGTGTTGTCCATCTTTACTGACTCGCACACTGGGACTAACAACTTCCATACCGAACCTTTGTCTGAGAATCTTTTCCATTGAAGGAAGGGCAAGTCCTTCGGTAAAGCTGCCGAATTTGGCTCCGAGTCCCCCAATTTGCTGACCTAATTCTTTGAGTTGTTTGTCAGTTTTCTTCTGTTGTTGGGCGTTTTCCTTCTGTTGTCGGTCAGTTTCCTTGAGTTGTTGGGCGTTTTCCTTCTGTTGTTGACTAACTTCCTTCAATAGTAGGTCAGTCTCCTTCAGTTGTTTGTCAGTTTCTTTTTGAGCGGCAGTTAATTCGGCCTGAGCAGTCGCTAATTCGGCTAAGATTCGCCATACGTCTTCGGATGTAGTTGCCATAGATGATTTTTTCCCGATGTCACCTATTCACTATTTTAGCGGAGGCTAATTCATAGAACAAGAATCACCGCCACCAGCGACTAACATCCCTAATACTTTGATACACTTCTCTTAAGGCAACCTCTCCCCCAAAATGAAGGATTAAAAGCAGGTTAGAAATAGTTTTAGAGTAATTCTAAGAATTCTTCGATAGTTAAACCCGCTTCTTTAACAATCCCTGCCATTGTATAAGCATTAACTGGATTTGCTCGTGGAATGGTGATAGTCTGTTCTCCATTTGTCATGGTAATATGTTTTCTCTGTCTAGTGATGCGGAATCCCGCTTTTTCAAAGGCATTAACAGCGCGTAGATGATTAATTCCGGGTAATTTTGGCCTACTTATCCTACTTCTACATAACGCACTTCAGCATCTTTGTTTAATTCTTCAATTGTCTCTAAATAGTCTTGTATCGCTTCTTTGATATTTTCTATAGCTTCTGCTTCAGTGTCCCCCTGTGACCAACATCTGGGTAAACTGGGACACCAAATCGCATAACCTTCTTCGCTTTCTTTGAGTCGAACTTGATAGCGCATAAATAGTTACTGTAGTATTTGCTAGAGTGGGAGCATTCCATTTGAGATAATTTATCTATCTCTTTATACTAAACTAATGTGTATTAAGCCAGTGGCTTGCTTGTTCTACAAATACTGTGGCATATTCTAAGGCAATTTTTGTTTGTTCCCTAGTTATTTCAATAACTTGATCATAATCTCCTAATTGTCGTAAATCATAGGTAATTCTTAATGCTTTTGATAGTTCTAATGATAATTCACCTGTTTGAATAAAATGTTGAGAAAATTGCTGTCGTACCCCTCGATGACTGCGAGTATTGATATTTTTAACTATTAACAGAGCTTGGACTGTACAATAAATGGCATAATAGCAACGAGAAATACAAGCACGATAATAATTTTTTTCAAGTAATAGGGTGGCCGCTTCTAATTCTTCATTAGCTTGATTGATATAGGACGAAATTTGGTTCACAGGACAATCCCTTCTCGGCGAATATTGTCCATTAATGGGGTTTGTCGATGAACAAAATCTTCATCGGCGATGGGAATCAAAGAAATGAAGGTATTATATTTAAGGTCTAGTTGAGTAGCGATGTCTGCCATCCGAATCACTTCATCTCCAGGGGAAATGGGCCCCTTTAATACGACCATAATATCAATATCTGAGTCCTCATTGGCGTTACCCCGCGCTTGTGAACCAAAAAGGATGAGTTTTACTAACCGTTTTCCATAAAACTTTGCTAATTCTTGGCGAAATTCTTGTAGTATAGGCATTAGGGTTTGTAATTGAGCCATTGTTTTATTACTTAGAAATTATTTTTTGTAATAAATTGTATTGATGGATGTCACTTATTCACTATTTTATCGGATTTTTGCGATTGCGTAGGGAGTGTGGAAAGATGGGGAGGAATGCGATCGCCAATGAAATGTGGATGGGTCATTCATTCGACGGCTCATAGCGTTCTAAACTTTTAATAAAATCATCGTTTTTCTTCTCGCCATGCTGCTTGACGGATAGATTCAGGGGTGATATTTCTGTTTTCCCACAATCCTGCCAGGGCAAAGAAGTCTTGCTCGTTATCAGATAATGTTGTTTGATCTTCGATGATTTCTACGAAGTCAACAAAATCTAAAGCAGTTAAAATTTTAGAGAGTGTTTCTGCTTTTTCTTGGTCACGAATGTGTACGATTAGTTGTTTCATGGTAGTTTATTTTGCATTGAGTTGGTATTAATGATCATTGTCTAATTCTGTTTTTAGCCAATTAAGAATCGGAGAACTAATACGAATTCCATAATCAACTAACTGTTGTGATAAATCTAAAATTTCTTGTTTAGATAGATAACCTGCATAAAAACCAACCAAGAGAATTCCTAATGTTCCTTTGACGGTTAATTCCATAGCTTTGGCAACTCTTCTTGCTAATTTCTCATCTATAATTACCCAGTCTGGTTTGATTGAAATTGCCAAGAGAATAACTTCTAATTCTCCTCGATCTAATCCTAGTAATAGCGGTTCAAGAGGAGATGATGATGCAACTTCTTGAACTTGAATCCAATTGGCATTTTTGAGTTCTTTTGCCCCCGGTTTATTATCTCCAGCGATGACAATTTCTTGATAAACTGCCCAAGGAATAATCACTTCATTAAATAGCTGATTAAGAAGATCTAATTGATTAATCAAAGATAAGGCGATGATCGGTGTAGAATTAACAATTATCTTCATTCTCTTTGATTTTTTTGGCTAATTTACGGCTGGTTTGTATTTCTGATTCCCATTCTTCTGCTGTGTAATCAATAATGGAAAAACCATACTCAGAGAGAAGTGTATAAAATGTATATTTATCGCATCCTAATACTTGTGCGCCGATTCCTGCTGAAATTTTTCCTTCTTGATAAAGATGCCCTAATGTATAAATTATGACTTTACGAGAGAATGTTTCTTTTTCTTCTCTGGCGGCAATGAGGAGTTCTTCGGGAAATGTTACATTAATGCTCATGAGTGTTTAAAGATAATTTGTTTTTCTTGATTTTAGCAGGAATAATATCGCTAATTAATTGATGGTTGATAATTAAGATTCTCTATATTGTTCTCTTTAGTTGTTTATAAATTTCATCATCGTTTCGTTTGTCAATCAGCAAGATTTCTAGTGTTTGCTCCTCAACACGATAAACGATTCGATATTCACCAATATCGGCTCTATGATAAGAGTATCCTTTTAACTTTAGAGAATCTTGGGGATAGGGATTTGTTCTCAGTTCGGTTATTTTTGTGGCTACTTGTTTGGCGTGTTTATCTGGCAGTTTTTTTAAGCGTTTAGTTGCCTGTCGAGATAGGTTAATCTTAAGCATTTAAAATTTCTGACAGTAAAGCCTCACTTTCTGTTGTTCCGATAAAACCTTCTTGATGAGCTTTTTCTGCCTGTAAAGCCAAAAGTTGATTTTCTAACTCGGAAAATCTCTCAAATTCCTCGATTGACAGCACGACTGCAACATTACGTCCCTTTTTTGCTATCTTTACTGGTTCTCTTCGAGCCAAGTCTAACAGTTCGCCAAAGCGATTTTTTGCTTCTGAGGCTCCTAATGTTTTCATAAATAATTCTTCTAGAAACTAGCCATTATGACCATATTAGCTATTATAGCAATTAGTGGGATGAGAATCACCGCCACCAGCGACTCACCTCCCGAATCCCTTGATACACGTCCCTTAAGGCGACCTCCCCCCCAAAATGAAGGATTAAAGGCGCTAAGTTAGGAACAGTTTCGAGGAAATGAGGACGAGTGAGAGTTCCCAAAGCATGAAGGATATCTTGCCAGAAAGATAAGTCAACATTAGCAGGGGTTAAGGTGGCTGTTAATGCTTCTAATGCTTCTGCACGAGATTCTTCAGACCCAATCCCTCTGGCAATTTCTAAGGCTTCGGGTAACACTTCAGGTAAATGGGGAGCTAACCGTGTCAATGCCTCTGCACGGCTTGATTCATACTCAATCCCTCTGGCAACTTTTAAGGCTTCGGATAACACTTCCGGTAAATAGGGAGCTAACCCGGTCAATGCCCATACACGGGGGTATTCATCCCCAATCCCTCTGGCAGCTTCTAAGGCTTCGGGTAACACTTCCGGTAAATAGGGAGCTAACCCGGTCAATGCCACTGCACGGTTGTATTCATTCCCAATCCCTCTGGCAATTTCTAAGGCTTCGGGTAACAAACTGACCGGTAAATGGGGAGCTAACCCTGTCAACGCCTCTGCACGGTAGTATTCAGACCCAATCCCTCTGGCAATTTCTAAGGCTTCGGGTAACA
>NZ_SFBO01000173.1:0-7922 GCF_007095705.1 Microcystis sp. Msp_OC_L_20101000_S702 | reverse complement strand
ATTAGGATAAGTTATGACTTAAAAATTAATCAACAACTAAAGCTTATGCTTGTAGCTAAGTGAAATCATTGATTAAGAGACCTGTACTTTTCAATGACTTTTTCAGCAAACCCTATTTAACTAATTCCGAGGATAATTACCGTGAAAACAGCGAAATATCCCGAAAAAATTGCCGCTCTCTGGACAACATTCCTCTTGGGAACTCTATTTCACACCCAACTGGGGTTAATGCCACTCTTCCATGGTCAATCGATCGTCGAGAGTCATCAAACCAGCAATCTCGATCCGATTTTCTGGGGAATGTTGCTCTTTTTTTTGCTGCCAATGTTAGCGATTATCGGGGTCAATTTTAGCGAAAGTCGCTCCTTGCGAAAAGTCCATTTCTGGCTGACAATTCTCTATTCTGTCTTGAATTTAGCCCATCTGATCGCCGATCTTTTGGTTAGACCGATCGCCTGGTATCAAATTGCTCTCATGGCAATTTTATTGATCATCGGACTGATTTTAAATCTAGTTTCCTATCAATGGCTGCGGTTAGCGATCGCCCATCCGCGCCATCTCTCGGAAAATCATTAGCAGCGCCAAGATCAAAAGGTGGCCCGTTGACTAACTGATTCAGACAAAAGGATGCCTTTTGATCTCAAGTTGGGGCTTATTAGGGTAAAAGCCAGCTTAAACCAGAGCTAAAGGGATTTTTTCTGAGAATTTAACTTAAAAAATCTAATTAATCCCTATTATTTCCCAGATCAGCCCGTAAATTGTTCCTGTTTCCAGGCTGACGCTGCCACCTCATCTCACCAAGTGCGGCTCTTTTTAGCTATGATAGTTCAGAACCAAGCCAATAAAGGGAACTTTTGGGGCTGGTTATTCATCAGAAAACTCCTAATCGGAGGAGTTAAGCAGACGATATAGTTCAGATTAACGGCAAATATTGGTTAATAGTAATAACGAGGTAATTATTTTGATGAAATCTCTCATTCGTTGGACGGCAACTCTTGGTTTAGTAGGAACGACAATGTTGACTTCGCTGCTGGGCAGCTATTCTAAAGCACTCGCTTTACCGGAAGAACAAATCGTCAAAACCTTGCAGTCTGTACCTGTCTTCGCTATTGCCGATGATCAAGGAGTTCCCTTAATTGCCGTAGAAAAAGAACAGAAATTCACGGGGGTTTTTATCAGTAAGCAGGACGCACAAAACTTTTTTGAACAACTGAAAAAAGAGAATCCTGAAGTGGCCAGCAAAGTTAAAGTTCAGGCTGTTTCCTTGGCACAAGTCTATAAAATGCAAACCAGTCAAACCGATCAAAATCGTTTAATTATCGATTTTGTTCCCAAAGAGTCGGAAGTAGAATCGGCGAAAAAACTGCTCAGTGAAAGAGGTCAACAGTATCAAGGTGGTGTACCTTTATTTGTGCCGAAAGCAGGAAAAGAGAGTAATTTTCTGGTGGTCAATCGCAATAATCAGGATTTTATTCCTTTCTTCTTTGAAAAAGCCGCCGCTTTGCAAATGGTAGAACAATATAAAAAAGCCAATCCCGCCGAAGCAGCCACGGTGAAAATTGATGTTATTCCCTTAGAAAGTGTCATCGCCACCCTACAACAAAGTAACGATGAAGCTTTAACTAAAATTCTCCTCTATCCTAGCCAAGAAACGATTGATTTTATCCGAGCAAATAGTAACCAAAATGCTCCCAACCAACCCCCAGCAAATCAGCCACGCCCTAATAATAATACCAATAATCCCCCCGCCCCCAATCGTTAAGCCTTGTGTCTGCTAGTATTTCCGGTCAAGAATTAAGTCAATGGCGCCAACAGGCGATCGCGGATTTAGCGCAAGCGCAACTATCTCCGAAGGAAGTGGATATATTTCTGCAAGCAGTGACAGATTTAGATACTCTTTCCCTGCGCTTACAATCCTTTCGCGAACGAGAAAAAATCCCCTTGAGTTATTCTTGGTCGGAAATTACTAAACGCTGGCAAAAACGCCTTAAGGCAAGGGTTCCCTTGCAGTATTTGCTCGAATCGGTGGTCTGGCGTGATTTTACTCTGAAAGTCTCCCCAGAAGTCTTAATTCCTCGTCCCGAAACCGAGTTATTAATCGATATCGTTGGAGAAACCTTCAGAGGAGACGACGGGGGAATCTGGGTAGATCTGGGAACCGGTAGCGGTGCGATCGCTATTGGTTTAGCCAGTATCTTGACAAAAGCAGAGATCTATGCTATTGATTACAGTCAAACGGCTTTAGCGATCGCCAAAGAAAATATCATCAAGACGGGTTTTGCCGACAGAATTATCTTAAAACAGGGTTCTTGGTGGACACCCCTAGAGAAGTGGAAAGGACAGATTAGCGGTATGGTGTCCAATCCTCCCTATATTCCCAGTGCAGAAATCCTCGACCTACAAATTGAAGTGCGGGAACATGAACCCCGTTTGGCCCTCGATGGAGGTGAAGACGGATTGACCGCGCTGCGCTATCTAGTGGCCACTGCTCCCGATTATCTGCGATCGGGAGGCCTTTGGCTAGTGGAAATGAGAGCCGGTCAAGGGGAAAAAGTAGCGCAAATGCTGGAAAATCAGGGCAATTATCGACAAATTCAGATTATTAACGACCTAGCAGGTTTTGATCGCTTTGTTTTGGCCGAGCGAATTTAGCGCAATGCAGCTGCTTCGCAGTCCCGCAGCCAGAGACGCACCGCTTGGCCGATGGTCCCTTGACTGGTTTCTAAGGGAGGTAAGGGGACTTGAGCAGGTTCAAGGGCAGCTAATTGACTGTAAATCGTCACTAATCGCCATCCTTCCCCAGTTTTAGTTAAAAATAACCAGTGATAATTTTGGAGAGTGACAGAGCGATTTTTGCTGTACTGACGCTCTAAAGTCGTAAAAAAAACCTGTTGAGTGTCATCGGCAATTTGACCGGAATATTGATTAGCACTTAAAGGTAGGGGTGCAAATTCGGGACGACCGGCAATAATCACAAAAACCGGTGTAGATAATTCTTGATCGATTTGGGAGCGGCTAATAACTCGGTTAGCATAACCGGGTAAATCTGACAAGAGGCGATCGACTAAAAGATTTAAATCCTCCGGACAGCTAGAAAGAGGAAGACTAACTGCTGGCAAGTTAATCCCGAACATAACCAGTAATACCCCTAAATATCGCCTAATTCGTGACAAATTTTTGCCCATGCTACTTTTGGCTCCTCAGCACCAGTGATCGGTCGTCCAATTACTAGATAATCAGCCCCAGCTTTAAGCGCTTGGGCCGGAGTCATCACCCGACTTTGATCCCCTTTGCTTGACCAGGAGGGACGAACTCCGGGGCAAACTAAGAGAAAATCCTCTCCACAGACGCGACGCAATTGCGCCACTTCTTGGGGAGAACAAACCGCCCCATCAATTCCCGATTCTTTGGCCAATAATGCCAGATTTAAGGCATATTCCGATAGTTCTAGGGGAATTTTGAGGTCGAGGGCTAATTCCCTGGCGTTAAGGCTGGTTAAAACGGTGATAGCGAGAAGTTTTGGCGGCGATAGCAGGTCAGAAATTGCCTCCTTAGCCGCCGTCATTGCTTGCCGTCCGGCTGTTGCGTGCAGGGTGAGTAAATCCACTTGATAGCGACTGGCGGAACGACAGGCCCCGGCGACCGTATTGGGAATATCATGGAATTTAAGATCGAGAAAGCTCTTTTTTTGTCTTTCTTGCAGAATCCCTAGAATTTCTGCACCGCTACTAACAAATAATTCTAGTCCCACTTTCCAAAAATTGACTTCTGGCAGCAGATCAAGCAGTGCGATCGCTGATTCTAAATCCGGCACATCAAGAGGAACAATAATTCGGTCTGAGTTGGTCATATTGGGGCGATAAATCAGAGAAAAATCCAATCGGCAAAAGTGGCAGCCTGTCCGCAGTAAATGCCATCACGATCGATGATATTCCAAACGATCGCTTTTTCAATACGAAATAGTTGACCGTTTTTCGTGATCCTTACCCCGTGATAATCGTTGATATAGCCCTGTTTTTTGACTAAATCCAGCATTTTTTGGCGTTCTTGGGCGGGTTCCTCTCCCTCTACCGTTGCTCGCGAAGGAGTTGTTAATAATTCTGGCCAAGTTAAACCCCAGAGATCGAGGGCACCGCGATTACCATAATTGAAGATCGGATTAGTTTGCGTACCGTGGGAAACCAGCACAAAAGGGGCATAAAAGAGCATTTTACTCTGTTCTTTGCCAGTACCGATCCGGGGTAAAAGCGATCGCCCGATTAACCGTTCATAATTATCCAGCAGCAATTCTGTCCAAGCTATAATAGCTAAATCTTGCCAAATTTCCATAAAATTATCTTGAAAAACCGGTTTAATCTTCCCTTTGCCAATATTTATAGGCCGCGTAGGCTAAAGTAATCACTCCCGTCAGAATTGCCGACTCATCCACTAAAAATTCCGGATGGTGAAGGGGGGGATTGAGGAGGTGAGGAGAACCCACTCCCAGACGGAACATTGTCCCCGGGGCCTGTTGCAAATAAAGGGAAAAATCCTCGGCCCCCATGGAGGGTTCCGAGAGAATTAAAACCCGATCCCGTCCCCAAGCTTCTAAAGCAGCTTCTTCCACCAAACGAGTTAAAAATTGGTCATTTTGTACCGATGGCACACCCCGACGATAATTTACTTGACATTTAGCGTTATATGTGCTACAGACATTCGTGACCAAACTCTCGATCCATTCTGGGAGATGGGCGTGGGTTTCTGGGTGCAGCGATCGCACTGTTCCTGCCATGCGTACCTGATCGGCGATGACGTTGGGGGCGCGACCACCGCTAATCTGGCCGATGGTGAGGACAATGGGACGCAAAGGGTTTTGAGTCCGACTAATTGCCTGTTGCAAAGTGGTGATTACTTGCGAAGCGATCCAGATAGCATCGATCGCCTCGTGGGGCCGGGCCCCGTGGCCGGATTCCCCTTGAATAAAAATCTCCAGATCGTCTGCAGCCGCAGTTAAGGCCCCGTAACGAACCCCGATCGATCGGGCCGGAATCGAGGGGAAAACGTGCAGCCCGAAAACGGCGCTGACATCCCGCATCACCCCTTCCCGGATCATCCAATTGGCCCCCTGGGCGATTTCCTCTGCTGGTTGAAAGAGAAAGCGTATTTTTCCCTGCAAAGGTTCCGAGAGACGGGAAAGCACCATCGCCGCCCCTAAACCGACGGTAGCATGAACATCGTGACCGCAGGCGTGCATAATCCCCGGTTTGCGGGAAGCAAAGTCTAAATCGGTCTTTTCTTGGATCGGTAGGGCATCCATATCGGCCCGGATGGCTAAAATCCTTCGATCACTGCCTTTTCCCGCCAATTCTCCCTTAACTCCCGTTTTTCCCACCGCTTCCTGCACCGATAGACCACAGGAAGACAAAACCCCGGCAATATAGGCGGCAGTTTGATATTCTTGCCCGCTTAACTCTGGATTCGCGTGAATGTGGCGGCGAATCTCCACTAATCGGGGTGCGAGACTCTCGGCTATGTTTTTAATCTCGGAGAGCATGAAACCAGTTTTACAGTATCTTTAGGGTTAATCATAGAGCATTTTTTACCTGAAAAGTTGGGTCTGGCTGATTTTCAGTCTCAACTGTCTTCTCGGCACTCTTTCAACCCAGGACTAAGCTAATTTGTCAAGAGGATGCAGGAGTTAAGTAGGTAGGCGTTAAAAGTTGTCAGACACCCCCCTTATTAAGGGGGGACTAAGGGGGGATCGGCACCCCCCTTATTAAGGGGGGACTAAGGGGGGATCGAACCTAAAATCCATTTTTAATTTAATTATAACCAGCTACTTACTATTCATCTGTTGATTCGGTAACGCCTCTTGAGAGAATATTCCAGCTATGATAGAAAACAGTGTCTAGTTAGGAAAAAAACATGGTTCAGTCTTCCGAAAAAATTGAAGTTAAGTACGGGGAAAGAGAAATTGCCGAAGGAACATTAATTACTTTCCCCAATCCACGCCCCGGCAGAAATTACGATATTCATATTACTCTGCCGGAATATACCTGTAAGTGTCCCTTTTCCGGTTATCCCGATTTTGCCACTATTTATCTTAGCTACGTTCCCGATCAAAAGGTGATGGAATTAAAGGCGATTAAACTTTATATTAATAGTTATCGCGATCGTTATATTTCCCACGAAGAAGCAATTAACCAAATTTTAGATGATTTGGTGGCCGCTTGCGAACCCTTGCAGATGAAAGTTAAGGGGGATTTTCATCCCAGAGGTAACGTTCATACCGTGGTGGAGGTGATGTATAAAAAAGAATAGCATAATTGTCTAGTTTGGGGATGGGGTTGCTCCCATCCCTTGCTGTTCTAGTTTTTGTTGTTCAAGTTTTTTGCTGTCCTTGTTTTCAATACTTATTTTAAAATTGTCCTCTATACTTAGAGCTTGAATCTTATCGTTAAAAGTTGGTTGATTGCCTTTGACTGCTGCTAGGTAAACTGCCCGCGCATTTAAATTGCTTATTGAGATGAGGCAAGAGGCAAGAGGCAAAACGGAGAATAAATCATCAGTTTTTAATAACCAGATTTAGTATAAGTAGGGCTGGCTGAATAAATCTAAAAACCTTGTTGGATAATATTTTTAGGCTTTTTTGCAATCAAAAACTGCCAACCCTTGGCGTGATCGTAGGGGAAATTTAGGCACTTTTTCCCTGAAAATTAGGTAATTGAGCCACTGAAAATGGGTAAAACCCTATACCCCACACCCCACACCCTGCCCCCAGTAAAAACTTTTTCAGCAAACCCTAAGTAGAATTTCAAATCATCCCCAGTGAGGAACTAGCCATGAAATCCTTTGCCCTTCTTACCACCCTTAGCCTAATCAGCCTTTCCACCCTCGCGACTGTTCGCCCCGTCATGGCGCTAGAGAGCCGACAACCAGCCGAAACCCGGATCGCTCAAGGGAACAATCAAGACGCGATCGGCCACTATAACCGGGGAGTTGGCTACATCCAACAAGAAAAATACGATCTCGCCCTCGCTGAATTCACCAAAGCGCTCAACATTGATCCCCGATACGCCGAGGCTTACCTCAATCGCGGGTTTCTTTACGAACAACAGGAGAAACCCGACCTCGCCCTGTCCGATTACAATCAGGCGATCAACATTAATCCCCGATTGGCCGAAGCTTACAACAATCGCGGGTTTCTTTACGCCGTACAGGGAAAACCAGACCTCGCCCTGTCCGATTACAATCAGGCGCTCAACATTAATCCCCGATTGGCTCTGGCTTACAGCAATCGCGGGCTTCTTTACGCCGGACAGGGGAAACCAGACCTCGCCCTGTCCGATTACAATCAGGCGCTCAACATTAATCCCCGATTCGCTGAGGCTTACCTCAATCGCGGGAATCTTTACAAAGAACAGGGGAAACCAGACCTCGCTCTGTCCGATTACAATCAGGCGCTCAACATTAATCCCCGATACGCAATGGCTTACGGCTTTCGGGGGCTTCTTTATTACTCTCGACAAGAAAGGGAAAAAGCGATCAGAGATTTGCGACAAGCCGCCGAACTGTACCGCCAGCAAGGAAACGCGGCGTTATATGAAAAGGTTATGGAATTCCTACGGCTATTAGGCGCGGTCTAGTCCTTTTTCTTGGGTTGAGTCCGTCGGTTGGGTTGAGCGAATCAATGGGTTAAAGAAAACCTCTCAATTTTAGGGGAAAGGGAAACCCAACAGCCAACACCTCAATCCGTCTGAATAGGCGATCGCTTCTCATGGCTTTTTGTGGGGTTTCCTTGGGTCAATTCAACCTAGGATAATTGTTATCAGTATTTAGTTTTTTCTAGTCTAGTCTGTTAATTGTTCATTAAAAACCTTCGGGATGGATGTTATTTTATGACCTTAAAACAACTCATACAAGACAAACGAGAGGATATCCTA